>JAGCYR010000231.1 GCA_017960705.1 Clostridia bacterium
GCACGCCGCCCACGAACGGCTATTGTTCGAGGAACTGAAAGCCAACCTGCAAACCGACGGACGGGTCGCGTCGCAGTCGATGCTCCTGCCGCTCCCCGTGTCGCTCGACCCCGAAGGGGTAGCCGCCGCCTGCGAGTACCGCGAGGACCTTCTTTCGATCGGCTTCGCGTTTGCCGAGAGCAAGAGCGGGGTCGAGATCTCGGCGATCCCTTCCGACGTCGCCATTCCCGACGCCGAGGATCTGTTCAAAAAGTCGGTCGCCGCGCTTGAGGAAGGGCGCGGAGACCCGACCGTCACCGCCCGCGAACGCAGAGAACGGGCGCTCTATCAGGTCGCCTGCAAAGCCGCGATCAAGGGCGGGCGGCTCTACGCCACGGAACAACTCGAATACCTCGTCCGCCGCGTGATGGAGGATCCCTCGGTCACGGTCTGCCCGCACGGTCGCCCCATCGCGATCCGGCTGACCAAAGAGGAACTCGACCGCCGCTTCGACCGCATCAAGTAACGAAAGGATATTCACTTTGGCATCTGAAAAACAGAACGGGCTGTTTGAGATCCTCAAAACCGAGGGCAACGCCCGCCGCGGCACCTTTCATACCGTTCACGGGGACGTCGAGACCCCCGTGTTCATGAACGTCGGCACCAGCGCCGCGATCAAGGGCGGCGTCTCGACCGGCGACCTCTACGAGGTCGGCTGTCAGGTCGAGCTCTCGAACACCTACCATCTCCACATCCGCCCGGGCGACGACCTGATCTACCGGATGGGCGGTCTGCACAAGTTCTTCAACTGGGATCGCCCGATTTTAACCGACAGCGGCGGCTTTCAGGTCTTTTCGCTCGCCAAACTCCGCAAGATCACAGAGGAGGGCGTCTCGTTCCAGTCCCACATGGACGGCGCGCATATCTTCATGGGGCCCGAGGAGAGTATGCGGATCCAATCGCACCTCGGTTCCACGATCGCGATGGCGTTCGACGAGTGCGTCGAGAACCCCGCCCCCTACGACTACGTGAAGCGCTCGATGGAGAGGACGGTGCGCTGGCTCGCCCGCTGCAAGACCGAACTTGCGCGCCTGAACGCCGAACCGGGAACCGTCAACCCCGATCAGCTGTTGTTCGGGATCAACCAGGGCGGCACCTACGAGGATCTCCGCATCGAGAGTATGATCCGCACGGCGGAAATGGACCTTCCCGGTTACGCGATCGGCGGTCTTGCCGTCGGGGAAGAGACCGAAACGATGTATCACATCATCGAAACGGTCGAGCCCTATATGCCGAAGGACAAGCCGCGCTATCTGATGGGCGTCGGCACGCCGCAGAACATTCTGGAAGGCGTGTACCGCGGGGTCGATTTCTTCGACTGCGTGATGCCCAGCCGCAACGCCCGCCACGGCAACCTGTTCACCTGGCACGGCAAAATGAACATCAACAACGAAAAGTATTTCGACGACCCGCGCCCGATCGACGAAAATTGCGGCTGCCCGACCTGCCGCCGCTACAGCCGCGCCTACGTCCGCCATCTGTTCAAGGCGCGCGAGATGCTCGGGATGCGCCTGACGGTGTTGCACAACCTCTATTTCTACAACGAACTGACGCGGAAGATCCGCGACGCGCTCGACGCGGGGACCTTCAACGCCTTCTATCGTCAATACGTCGATCTCCTCGCCTCCCGTTCGGAGGAGTAAGCAGAAGAAAAAACGCGCCGATACCGATTCATGGAGGGGTTTATGAAAGCGTTTTTCACCAAAATAAAGAGGATCGTCGCGGCGGGGCTCGTCCTGTTCTGCGTTTGCGCCCTGCTCTTCGGATGTATGCCCGCCAAGATCATTCACGATCCGTTCCCGGGCGATTTCGAGGGAACGAAATGGGTCTGCCGCGAAGCTGATATCGTTTTCTACGCGCTGGAACGCGGAGCGGTGATCGGCACCTATACCGTCGGGGAAACGACGTATCGGGGAAACGTGTACAACGGCAACAGAGGGAGGTTAACACTATACGCTGAACTCTACTCGTCTGCCGCCCGGACCGGCTCCCGTCCCTTCGGCTATCTCTACGCGGATTATCATTACGACGAAGAGACCGGGACTCTGCTCCTATCCGACGCGCGTTTCCGGGAGCGCGGCAGCGACGAAAATTCTCCCGATTTCCCCGAGACGCTGACCTTCGACCGGGCGGGGACCGTTGCAGCGACGCCCTCGGCGCATTGGGTCGCGGACGAAATGGACCTGTATCTCGATTCGTTTGACGGCGTGCCCTCCTATTATCGGGGGGAGATCGTGATCGAGGGCGAGCCCTGCATCGCGTACGCCGTCGAGGTATCGCCCAACCGTTATCGGCTCTCGTGCGAGAAGGGGCAGCTGATCTATCTGATCTTCGAGGTTTCCGAAGACAAGATCGTCGCGTCGGCCGAAGGTTACGAATGGGACGAACATGAGTTCAAATCGACGTATCCGACCTGGTACCGGTATTTTTACGACCTGAACACGGTCACCTTCCGCTTATCCGAATGAACTTCAAAAAACAACCCCTCCGGGAGATCCCGGAGGGGTTGTTTTATAGGATTGTTTAAGGTATGGATATATCTCCGTCGGAGCAGCGGACCGTCGCGACGGAAGAACCGCTGAAACAGTTCGCGTTCTTTTCGATCGCGTTCCATTGATCCTTCGTTCCCCGGAAGTTGATCTCGGAGAGGGAAGAACAGTCTCCGAACGCGCGGTAGCCGAGTACGCCGACGCTCGCGGGGAGCGTGACGCTCGTAAGTCCGGTGTTGCGGAACGCGTAGTCCCCGATCGTTTGAACGCCGTCCGGAATGACGACGCTCTCAAGCGAGCTGCAGCCCGCGAACGCGCGCTCGCCGATCGCGGTAAGCCCCTCCGAAAGCGTGAGGTCGTTCAGCGCAACGCAGCAGTAGAACGCGTAGCTGCCGATCTCCCGGACGCTCGTCGGGATCGCGACGGAGGACAGTTTGTTGCAGTGGCTGAACGCTTCTTTTCCGATCGTCTCCACGACGTTCGGGACGGTTATCCCGGTAAGTTCGCCGCAGTAATAGAACGTGCCCGGCGCGATCTCGCTTAAATTGTTTGACAGTTTGACCGAGCGCAGATCCGAACAGTTCGAAAACGCTTTTATACCGATCTCGGTCACACTGTCCGGGATAACGATCTCGGTCAGATCGGTTCCGTAAAACGATTCCTTCCCGATGCGGACGACGCTGTCGGGGATCGAAACGCCTTCTGTGAAATCTCCGAATTTGAAGATATGGTCCGGGATGGTTTCGACGCCGTCCTTGATCACGAGTTTCGTGTATTGAGAGGACGACGCGGCGCTCGCGTTCTCGCCGCCCTTGTAGACGTAGGTGGTTCCCGGCGGGTTGTAATAGAAATAGGAGCAGACGATGGCGACGACGGGCGAGATGGTAAGCAGAATGGCGAAGACGACCACGCAAATAGCGATCGTTTTGTTCCGCTTTTTCCGTTTCGCCGCTTCGTCCGGCGTCGGCGTTACCGTACCGTTGGCGTTTTGTTCGTTCATAAGGTCCTCCTTGCTCGGTTATTCCGCGAGAACGTTTCCGTTTGAACAACGGACGATCACGCGGGGCGTTCCTTCTTTCCACAAAGGTTTATCGATCTTGTTCCATTGGGTCGTCGTTCCGGCGAACGTGAACTCGGAGAGCGACTTGCAGTCCCCGAATGCTTCGTAGCCGAGATAGGTGATGGTCGCCGGCAGACTGACGGTCGTCAGATTCGTGTACTGAAACGCGGAATGTTCGATCCGTTTGACGCCGTTTGCTACGGTGAGTTCGGTCAGATTGGAGCAACTGATGAACGCCTGTAGCTTGATCTCCTGGGCGCATCCCCCGATCGAGACCGATCGGAGCCCGGTGCAGTAGGAAAACAGAAACGACTCGACGCTCCGAAGATACGGGGGAAGCGCGACCTCGGTCAGACCCGTGCAGGAGGTAAAGGCGGCGATCCCGATCCTTTCCACACTCTCGGGAAAGACGATCTCGGTCAATCCCGAACAACGGTAAAACGCGTCGTCCCCGATGGTTTTCAGCCGGGCAGGGAGGGTAAGATCCGCAAGTTCCGTACACTCGAAGAACGCGAATCCTCCGATCACGGTAACGCTGTCGGGAAGCGAGACCGACGTCAAACCCGAACAACCGTAAAAAGCGTAGGCGGGGACGCTCTTGGTCCCTTCGGGGATCGTAACGCTCGCAAGGGACGAACATCCCCGGAACGCGCCCTCCCCGATCACGGTGACGCTATCCGGGATCGTGACGCTCGCGAGCTTGGCGCAGTCCTTGAACGCCTCCTCGCCGATCTCGGTGACCCCCTCCGGGATCACGACGCTCGTGATATCGTTCCGTCCGGCGTAGGCGCGGTTCGGGATCGCCGTTTCCCCCGCGGGGACGACGAGTTCGCAGTCCGCGGGTTCTTCGGTCCCTCCGCCGTCGGCGCTCGCGGTCTTGCCGGACGGGGAGGAGAAGAAGTCGTTTTCGTTTAAGAATTCGTTTATCATCGGACGGAGGATCGTGTGAAAACAGATCAGCCCCGCGATATAAAACGCGAGAAAGACGCCGACGATCACAAAGCCCCAAACGGTGTGCTTGTGCTTTAAGCGCGCCGCTTCATCGTCCTGCACGTACGGTCGGTTCAGGTCGTTCATTCGGTTTGCTCCTTATACGTATCCGCGCAGCCCTACCCGCCCGACGTACGCCCCGAGGATCTCGGCGTATCGTTCTGCGGTCCTGTACGGTACCTCGTGCAGCCCGTCGGTAAGACACCCGCCGCGGTCGACGAACTTCTGTAACCAAAGTTCTTTCGCCCCTTTGACGAACTCCCCAAGAGATCTGATCGACCCCTCATCGTGCAGCTCGTCCACCAGCGTCGTGCGGAACTCGTAGGGCAGGGGGGCGGTCTTCAAAAAAGCGACGCTTTCCTTGATCTTTTCAAGGTCCTTTTCGTCGCAGCCCATCAGGTCGGGATAGTCGGCGGGCGGGCATTTGACGTCCATCGCGATATAGTCGACGAGCCCCTCCGCGACCAGCTTCTTCAATACCTCGGGACGGGTCCCGTTCGAATCGAGCTTCACGCGGTAGCCCGCCGCCTTGA
>JAGCYR010000232.1 GCA_017960705.1 Clostridia bacterium
ATTCGATCAAAAACAACGTCGGCTTCTCGCGTGACGATCCCGATCTTGAATCCGTGCGGGCGGCGGCTGAATTCGCCGACGTCGCGGAGAACATCGACGATTTCAAGGACGGCTACGACACCGTGACCGGCGAGCGCGGCGTAACGCTCTCGGGCGGACAGAAACAGCGCGTGTCTCTCGCCCGCGCGTATATGAAGGACGCGCCGATCCTGATCCTTGACGACTCGGTGTCGGCGGTCGACCTCAAAACCGAGGAAAAGATCTTAAAGAACATCCGTGAAAAACGGGCGGGGAAGACCACCATCGTGGTCGCTTCGCGTGTCTCCACGGTCTCGCATTTCTCGCGGATCATCGTTCTCTCGGAGGGGCGCGTCGAGGCGTTCGACACCCCCGAAAACCTCCTGAAGATCTCCCCCACTTATCAGAAGATGGTCTATCTCCAGGAACTCGAAAAAGAAGTGGAAGGGGGGGATCAAAATGGCTGAATTTATGGAAGAAGAGGACCAAAAAGAGCGTCTGAAAGGCGATAAGAAGATCCCCGTCCGCATCCTGTTCAGAAGGATGCTCGCCTACGTGCGCCCGGAGATCCGGTCGTTTATCTTCGCGGGCTTCCTCCTGCTGCTGAACGTCGCGCTCGACATCGTGATCCCCTTGATCGTCTCGCGCATCACCGACAGTCTGACCGAGGAACTGATCGACCTTCGCACGGTCATCATGCTCGCGGTCGGGGCATTCCTCATCGGGGCGGTCAACAACCTGTTCATCTACGTCGAATCCATGACGCTCCAGAAGGCGGGGCAGCGCATCATCTACGCCCTGCGGACCGACGTGTTCACCCACATCGAGGGGATGAGCCAGAATCAGTTCTCCGAGATGCCGGTCGGCTCGCTCGTGACGCGGGTCGCCTCGTATACCCAGTCGATGAGCGACCTGTTCACCGACGTCATCGTTTCGGTCATCCGCAACCTCGTCACCATTGTCGGGGTCTACGCCATTATGTTCGTCGTCAGCTGGAAGCTCGCGCTTTTGATGCTGATCCCGATCACGGTGGTCTTTATCTCCTCGTTCCTTCTGTCGATCTACGAGAGCAAAGCTTTCCGGGACGAGCGGAAACGGCTGTCCGACCTCAACGCGTTCTTGAACGAGAACCTCTCGGGTATGAAGATCACGCAGATCTTCAACCGCGAGGAAAAGAAAGCGGAGGAATTCGACGAGAAGAACAACAGCCACCGCCGTTCGGTCTTCCGGATCGTCATCGGCTTCGGTATCTACCGTCCGTTCGTCACCTTCGTCTACGTCGCGACCATCGCCCTGATCTTCTATTTCGGGGTGCGGTACGGGCTCTCTCCCGGCGGGGTCGTGGCGTTCTACCTCTATCTCGGCAAGTTCTTCCAGCCCGTGCAGCGGCTCGCCGATCAGCTCAACAACATCCATAAGGCGACGTCGGCTTCCGAGCGGCTCTTCAACCTCCTCGACGTGCAGCCCGACGTCCGCGACCTGCCCCACGCCGTCGACCTCGTCGACGTGAAGGGCAAGATCGAGTTCAAAAACGTATGGTTTGCCTACGTCGGCGAGGATTGGATCCTGCGCGACGTGTCGTTCGTCATCGAACCCGGCGACACCTGCGCCTTCGTCGGCGCGACCGGGGCTGGCAAGACCACCATCCTGCAGCTGATCGTCCGCAACTACGAGATCCAGCGCGGGACGATCGAGATCGACGGGCAGGATATCTCGAAGATCAGGATCAAGTCGCTCCGCCGCGCGATCGGACAGATGCTGCAGGACGTGTTCCTCTTCAGCGGAACGGTCAAGACCAACGTTTCGCTTCACGACGAGACCATCCCCGACGAGAAGATCGTCGAGGCGTGCCGCTACGTCGGCGCCGACTCCTTCATCGAGCGGCTGCCCGACAAGTACGAATCGCAGGTCATCGAGCGCGGCGAGAACTTTTCGCAGGGACAGCGCCAGCTGCTCTCGTTCGCCCGGACGGTCCTGCATCGCCCGGAGATCCTGATCCTCGACGAGGCGACGGCGAACATCGACGCCGAGACCGAGGTGCTGATCCAGGAATCACTCGAAAAAATGCGTTCGATCGGCACGATGCTGGTCGTGGCGCACCGGCTTTCGACCATCCAGCACGCCGATCAGATCATCGTGCTGCAGAAGGGCGAGATCATCGAGCGCGGCACGCATCAGGAACTGCTCTCGAAGCACGGCTACTATTGGAAACTCTACCGGCTCCAGTTCGAGGGCGGCGAAAAGCAGACCAGCGAAACTTAAAAAAACGCCGGACGGATTTTGCTCCGTCCGGTTGCTTTTTTTCTTCTCCCGTGGTATACTGAAAATGGAAACCGCAGACCGTAAACGAAAAGGAGACGCCGAATGATCAAGTCCTACGGAAAAACGTCGAACGGGGAACTCGCCGCGCACGAGGAGAACGTCGTTTCGTTCCTCTACGCCGACGAGCGCTATCTCGACAGCGTCGAGGACGCGGAGGACCTCGGAACGGGTCTTTCGGTCTCGGTCTACCGCACCCACGCCGACCCTCCCCCCGTCGAGGGCGAGGACAGGTTCTCCCCCGACTACGAATCCGAGCTCCGGGTCGATTTCGTATGCGACGGCTACGTGATGATGAACCGACCGAAGGAGGGTCGCGCCGTGCAGATGAGCGTCGGCGCGCCGCTGGTCCGCCCGGTCGAATCGCTCCTGATCCGCAAGCTCGAAATGATCCCCTACGACGAGCTGACCGAGGACGAATCCTTCTTCTTCTCGATCGAGGATTTCCTCGACGGGATCGAGGACGACGGGATCGGCGTACAGTCCCCCTTCCGCGACAACGAGGACGAGCACGATACGCCCGAGGGATCGCTCGGCTTGATGACGGCGGAGGACCGCGAGGGTGAAAGCGATCTGATCGAAGTGCAGAGCGGCGACTTTGACGGGCGGTTCGAGCGCGACGATTCGCTCTACTTCTCCCGCGACGGCTTTTTCCCCTTCCGGGTGCTGTTCGCGCACGTGCTCGACGACCGTTACCAAAACGGCGGGGTCTGGCGTCTATCATCCGAGGATTGCCGCGCCGCCGCCGACCTGCTTGCCGAAATCGAAGAGATCCCCGATTCGCTCTCGACCTTCAGCGATCTGCTCTCCGAACTCTCGATCTACGAGTACGCCCCGACCGACCGCGCCGAGCGCCTGCTTACCGCCGTCACGCTCGCCCGTCGCGACGCGTTCAAGTCCGATGCAGAGACCCTTTACAACTGGTTCCTCGACCGCATCGAAGAGGATTCCTCCGTCACGGTCGTCGACCTCTGATATTTCCTTATAATAAATCATCCCCGCGGCGTTCGCCGCGGGGAATTTGTTTTTGTGAAATCACTTGACCTTTACGAAGATGCGTCCGTTCAGTTCGGCGACCCAGCCGTGCGAGGAGGCGTAGGTGACGCCCTCGGCGAGGTACGGGACCATCGCCTGCATCATCCGGTTGTAGCCGAAGATGCGCGAGACTTCCTTGTAGAGGTCCTCGGTCGTCAGACTGTACTGTTTTGTGACCACCGAGCGCACGGCGGCGGCGATCTCCTCGGTCGGGATATCGTTGAAATCGCGGCGCGACGGACCCTTCGGATCGGCGGGATCGGGGATCCTGGGAGAAAGCGGCGTGGATTCGGGATCGGACAGCCAGTAGAAGTGGTTGCTCGCCGTCTGCGTGGTCTTGTGGTCGATGAAGCGGAGCTTCTCGTCGATCGAGCGCTCGATCTTGGGCGAGGTGCGCGGGATGCCCCACGCCGTCAGCAGCCGCTTGACCAGCGTCGTGCGGCTGACCGGACCCTCGAGGTGCAGGATCTTATCCATCTGCATCACGATCCGGGTCTTGTTGATAACGTCGCAGAAGGCGTCGCCGCCGACCATCGTCTCGTCCATATCGTCGAACTCGGTGACGGGATAGACCGGGAACACGTCGGTTTCGCGGCGGTGCTCGGTCCTCGCCACCGTTTCAAAGACGGTGGGCGCGGGCGCGGCGGGCGCAGGAGTGTCGTAGAGGATCGGGCGGAGCTTGGCTTCTTCGGCGAGGTTGCGGATCTTTTCGAGTTCCTTCGCCGGCGCGTCCCACCAGTCGAGCAGCCAGAGACGGTGGATCTTCCATCCGAGCGAAGCGAGGATCTCGTCCTGCAGGATCAGCCGGTCGTGCGCCGTCTCCTGACCCGCGTGTTCGCCGTCGCAGAGGATACCGAGCAGATATTCGCCCTCGCGGAGCGGATCGCGGATCGCGATATCGATCTTGTATTCCGAGCACCCGACGTGCGTATCGACTTCGTACCCGAGCTGGCGCAGCGCCGCCGCCACGTTCTCGGCGATGCCGTCCTCGCTCGTCCGGTCGCCCGGACGGGTGGGCAGATTGCCGTTGCCCGACATGGCGAAGGAAAGGAAGGAGCGAAGCCCGATCACGCCCTCCGACGTGGTCCGGTTCAGGTCGATCTGTTCGGGGAGCAGGGTCGAGAAGACGATCATCTCGCGCCGCGCGCGGGAGGTCGCCACGTTGAGCCGGCGCCAGCCGCCCTCGCGGTTCAAAGGACCGAAGTTCATCGCGACCTGCCCGTTCTTGTCGGGACCGTAGCAGACCGAGAACATGATGACGTCGCGTTCGTCCCCCTGGACGTTTTCAAGGTTCTTTACGAAGATGGGCTCGTACATTCCGAGCGCCGCCTCCTCGAGCTTCTGGTTCTTGCGGAACTCGGCTTCGAGCAGGTCTTCGATCAGGAGTTGCTGCACCGACGAGAAGGTGACGACGCCGATACTCTGTTTGGCGAGCTCGGGTTTCTTCAAGCGGCGCACGATCTCCGCGACCACCGCCTGCGCCTCCGCCTTGTTGGTCTTGCTCTTGCCTCTGTCGTAGAAGCCGTCGACCTTGACGTGGCTGACCCGGCTGACCCGATCGTTCGGGGAGGGGAAGGTATAGAGCTTGTTGTCGTAGTATTGCCGGTTGCTGAACGCGATCAGGCTCTCGTGCCGCGACCGGTAGTGCCAGCGCAGATGTTCCTCGGGCATTCCGAGCGCAAGACAGTCGTCGAGGATGCTTTCGAGGTCCTCTTTTTCAATATTGTCCTCGTCGTTGCGGACGGTCGCGAAGAAACTGGTCGGCGGCAACTGTTTCGGGTCGCCGACGACGATCAGGTCGTTGCCCCGCGCGATCGCGCCCACCGCCTCGCAGGTCGGCATCTGGGACGCCTCGTCGAAGATGACGAGGTCGAATTTCGGGAAGGACGGGTCGATATACTGCGCGACCGAGATGGGCGACATCAGCATACACGGGCAGAGGCAGCGGAGCAGGTTCGGGATGCTGTCGAACAGTTTGCGGATCGCGGTCCCGCGTCCGCCCGAACGGATCGCGCGCTGCAGGATCGAGATCTCCGACGAAGCCGAGGCGTCGTCCATCGCGTTCGGGATCTTGGAACTTAACATCGCGGCGAGTTCCTGTTTGGTCAGGTTCTCGAAGTTGGCGTTGATCTTCGCGAACTGACGGATCTTCTCCTCGACCAGCGCGCCGTTGAAGCCCGAGAGCGCCTCTTCGCCGTCGATGACGTAGGCGGCGCAGGCGTAGGCGAGATTCCGGCGGTAGGTCGGGATCAGCTGATCGGGTTCGATCTTCCCGGCTTCGAGCGCCTGGCAGAGCACGCCGAGTCCGGCTTTCTCCGCTTCCTCGCGCACGCCGAGATACCCGTTCCAGTCGCGGAGCGTGTCGATCTTTTGTAGACACGTTTCGGCAAGTTTCTTCTGATTGATCATCCAGCCGGGCAGCGCGCGCCAGCGCGCGGGATCGTTCTCGCAGAGCGCTGCGAGTTCGTCCTCGGCGGAAATGAAGGCGTTGAACGACGCGGTGACCTGACGGAAGAGCGCCGTCCGTTCGGCGAACATCCCCTCCTCGGTCAGAGCGCCGATCTTGACCAAAACGAGCGACCGGTTCTCGGGGTTGGTGCAGATCTCGCCGCAGAGACGGATGATGTCCACCGCCTGCAGAAATACCTGCTCCAGCATCCGGAAATCACAGCGCCCGCGATCCCACACCTCCCCGAAGATGACCTCGCAGAGGTTGTTTTCGCGCACCGTGCGGGCGGATTCCTGATATTTCAGAATATCGTTCAGGATCTTCACGGTCTCGCGGGTGCGGCAGGGCTTCGCGGTCTTGCCGAACGTGGCGAGCCGGCGGCAGATCGAGCGGCGGCGGAAGAACCCGGTGATCGGGCTTCTCGACTGCGCCTGCTTGATGCGCTGGAGGTTGGTCGCCGCGTCGAAGTTGAGGATACCCTCGGAGAACCGGGAGAGCAGGGCGGCGTGCAGATCGTCGCGCGCCTGTCCAGCGTGGCAGATATCGAGGATGCGCTCGCGGTTCAGCGGCAGATTCTTGTTGGTGGTCAGCCCCGCCGGGAGCAGATTGACTTCGGACAGGATCGCGCAGAGCTCCGAAATGGATTTGATCTGCTGATAGGTGTGCAGGTTGCGGAAGGGGACCAGCCGCGCCAGCGCGACCAGATTCTTCTGGAGATCCGCGCCGCTCTCGGCGAGCTTTTTGAGCGACTCCGCGAACCGCTGCTTCAGCTGGAGCGAGTAGTCGCGTTTCTGATAGATCGCAAACGGGTTCTTATGAACGCCTCCCACGGCGTCGGCGGCGACCCGGAGCTTCCCGATGATCGCTTCGTGACGGCGCGGCGCGTCGGCGGTCAGATTCGAGACCGCTTCGGTCGAAAAGATCTTGATATCCGGCGCGTCCTTATACTGCTCGAAGCGGACGATCGCGTCGTAGAGCGAGAAACCGAAGGGGCGCACCCGCCCGATCGCGCTGACCGTCTCGTTCAGCTGGGTACGCAGCCGCCGCAGACGCTCGGCTTCCGCGGTGAACTCCTCCGGGGTCTTGATCTTCGCCGACTGCAGGGTGCGGTCGAGCTGCCCCAAGACGTCGGCTTTCTTCGCCTTGTTCGAGTGCAGTTCAAGGCAGAACGGGGCGATCCCGATGGCTTCCAGACGCTTCTGCACCACCGAGAGAGCCGCCATCTTTTCCGCGATGAAAAGAACCGACTTCCCGTGGTAGAGGGCGTTGGTGATCATATTCGTAATGGTCTGCGATTTACCAGTTCCCGGAGGACCGTGCAGAACGAAGGTCTTGCCCTCGCCCGCGGCGCAGACGGCGGAGAGCTGCGAGGAGTCGGCGGGCAGCGGCGCCGCCACGTCGACCGGGTTCACCGTGCTGTCGAGCTGTTCGGGGGGCAGGAAATCGTCGGTGTCCCGCCAGGTCAGCCGCCCGGTCAGCAGGGAAGACACGACCTTGTTCGCCTTCAGATCCGCGGAGCGGCGGCGCAGGTCGTTATACATAATGAAGTTGGCAAACGAGAAGTTGGAGAGGACGACCGATTCCGAAACGTCCCAGCGGGACATCTTCATCACCGCGTTGCGCACCGCCGAGAACACGTCGCGGAGATTGCGCTCGCCGTTCTCGTTCTGCGGCAGCGGATCGACGTCGGGGATGGTCACGCCGAAGGTGTTGCGGAGCATCTCGAGCAGAGTGATGTTGAAGCGCGGTTCGTCTTCACGCGCCCGGAGCAGAAAGTCTTTGCGCACCGACGCGCGGACCAGTTCGACCGGGAGCAGGACCAGCGGGGCGTAGTGCGGCTTCTGCGAGGTGTTGGTCTCGTACCAGCGAAGGAAGCCGAAGGCGAGATAGAGCGTGTTGGCGCCGCTCTCTTCCAGCCCCGTTTTGGCGTTGCGGAACAGGTTGTTCAGCGTGCCGGAGAGATCGTCGGGGACCGTCGTGGTGTGGATCCGTCTCTGGCGGAACTCCGAACGCAGGAAGTTGCGGATGGGGTCGGCGGCGTGGCGCAGGTTGATCAGCCCCTTGCCGTCCCCGATCGGGATCTCGGGCTCCTTCGGCAGACCCAACACCGAATACTCGACGTCGTCGCGGGTCAGGGGATCGAAGAGCTCCTCCGGCTGACCGACGAGGATCTGCACCGAGGAACGGTAGAACGAGAAATTGAGCAGCGTATTGCGGAGCGACAGGTCGAGCAGCTTCCGTTCCCACATCTGCTCGCGGGTCATCTCGGACGCGCCTGTGCGCTTGACCGTGCGTTTTGCGCCCGCGGGGTCGACCGCCTCTCCCTGCCGTTTCGCGGTCGAGGGGACGAAATCGAAGAGCGGATTGCCCTTCGCGTCGAGCCTGCGGAGAGGCATGGGCAGGATCCCGCCCGCGCGTACGCGACGGAGATCCAGCGCGAACCAGAACCGGTCTTCGTCCGAGAGTCTGGCGTTTGCAGAGGCGAGGGCGGCGGAGAAATCGGACTTTTCCGAGAATCCGGCGAGCGACACGAAGGCGAGCTCCTCGATCCCGTCCGCCGTCCGTTTGGTCAGCTGGGTCGGGTCGTCCTGGATGCTTTCCGAGAAGAAGGTGTCGATCAGCCAGACTCCGACGTAGCAGGTGCGTTTTTCAAAGACGACGATCGGGTTGAGATCCGCCGCCTCCAGACACGCGGCGAAAAGCAGGGCGAGGTCGAGCGTGCCGCACTCGCGCCGGACTTTCAGCGTTTCGGGCAGCCGGATGCGCTGACCCGGATCGTCGTAGCCCGCCGTCGTTTCCTTCACCCGGAACTTTTCTCCCTGCAGGGCGCGGAAGACGGCTTCCATCTGTTTCAGAACCGACCCGGGATCTTTCTTTTTGTAACCGGGGAAAGTGCTCTCGCGCGACAGGTGCTTGAGTTCGGCGCCCGCGAGTTTCATCACGTCCGCGATATAGGGGTGCCCCGGCTGCACGTAGGCGCCGGTGGTTTCGGGGAAGAGCTTCGCCCCCGCCCATTCGTCGTAGGCGAGGAGCCTGACGGTCGATTCGACGTCCGCGACGGTCTCTCCGTCAAGCAAAAGCGAGACGCGGACCACGGTGTCCTGCGCCGCCGTCAGGGTGATGAGCGTCGAGGCGTACATCTGCAACTCGGGCGAGAGGATCTCGTAATCGGCGCGGGGACGGACCTCCTCCACGGGGAAGGAGGCGGCGCGGAAGATCGCCGGGTCGCTCGTGACCGACACGCTTAAACCCGACAGCGTCCGGTTGGTCGTATTTCTGATCCTGATCTCCCGGATCACGGGGATCCCGCTCTGCTGGAGAGCGAAATTCATCACCGGGGAAAACAGCGCCGATATGGTCGCGATCGTATCCAAACCCAAAGTCCTCCTGACGAAATGGTGATCCCTCAACGGATAAACCGGCATTCTCACCCATTATTGCCTATATTATATAATTTTCATTCGTATCTTGTCAAGAGCGCGGGCGAAAAGATGCGAATTTTCGAAGACTCCCGACGGTCGGGAAAAACCCGATCGAAAACCGACCAAAAAACAGAAAAAGCACTTGATTTTTCGCCCGGGGTGTTGTAAAATAAAAAGTGATAAAAACATCTTCGCAGGAGGAAATAAAAATGCTGGTTTCGGCAAAAGAAATGCTTGAAAAGGCAGTGGCGGGCAAATACGCCGTCGGTCAGTTCAACATCAACAATCTCGAATGGACGAAGGCGATCCTTCAGACCGCGGAGGAACTGCGTTCCCCGGTCATCCTCGGCGTTTCCGAGGGCGCGGGCAAGTACATGTGCGGTTTTTCGACCGTCGCGGCTATGGTCTCGAGCATGATCCGGGAACTGAAGATCACGGTCCCGGTCGCGCTCCATCTCGACCACGGCACCTACGAGGGCTGCTTCAAGTGCATCGACGCCGGTTTTTCCTCCATTATGTTCGACGGTTCGCACTATCCGATCGACGAGAACGTCGAGAAGACCTCCGAGCTGGTTAAGATCTGCCGTGAAAAGGGAATGTCCCTTGAAGCGGAGGTCGGCGCGATCGGCGGCGAAGAGGACGGCGTGATCGGTATGGGCGAGTGCGCGGATCCCGACGAGTGCAAGAAGATCGCCGACCTCGGCGTGACCATGCTCGCCGCCGGTATCGGCAACATCCACGGCAAATATCCCGCCAACTGGAAGGGGCTCTCGTTCGAGACCCTCGCCGCCGTGCAGGAAAAGACCGGGAAGATGCCGCTGGTCCTCCACGGAGGCACGGGCATTCCCGCCGATATGATCCGCCGCGCCATCTCGCTCGGGGTCGCGAAGATCAACGTCAACACCGAGTGCCAGCTCACCTTCGCCGCCGCCGTCCGCAAGTATATCGAGGCGGGCAAGGACCTCGAGGGCAAGGGCTTCGATCCCCGCAAGCTGCTCGCTCCGGGCGTCGAGGCGATCAAGGCGACCGTCAAGGAGAAGATGGAGCTGTTCGGGTCGGTCGGAAAAGCGTAAGAAATGATGTATTGCGCCAAGGCGCAATAGTGATGTCGCCCCTTTGGGGCTAATGATGTGGGCGGGACCGCATTTGCGATCCCGCCCAATGACGTGCCTCGCGGGATCCCCTGCCCCTGCGGGCGTGGAATTACCAACGGCAGGGGACGGCGTCAGAAAGGGGTTCCCCGAAACGCGCTTGCACGTTTGGGGGTTCAGCGTCGTCCCGTACAAACGCGAGGGCGATCACACGGCAACGACAATAGAACCGCAAAACGGCGAGCGTCCGAGGGGGCTCGCCGTTTTGTCCTTCAATAATTCATTGTTGAAGTTCTTTGCCCCCTTTCTCCGAAAGAAAGCGGGCGTTCTCTCCCGTCCTTTCTTTGCATATACTCGACCGAAAAGCATCCGTGAAGGGAAGTGACACTATGCTGCAAATCTCTCCGCGCCCCGACGCCGCCGAACGCGCCGCCGTGATCGACCGACTGGCGGCGGAATACCCGATCCTGTCCCGCTCGACACTCGGCAGATCGGTGCTCGGGCGCGAGATCCCCTTGCTCCGGCTAGGGGAGGGTAAGACCCACCTGCTCTACGTCGGGGCGCACCACGGCGCGGAGGGGATGACGGCGGCGTTCCTTCTCCGCTTCCTCTCCGAGTTCCTCTCGGCGCACCGCGCGGAGCGCTCTGCCGAGGGTGTCGATCCCGCGTTCCTGCTCTCGGTCAGGACGCTCTGGATCGTGCCCGCGCTCAACCCCGACGGGGTGGAACTGGTCGAACGGGGGATCGCCTCCGCGGGGTTCCTATCCGAGCGGATCCGACGGATGAACGGCGGGAGCGACGACCTCTCGACGTGGCAGGCGAACGCCCGGGGGGTGGACTTAAACCACAACTACGACGCGGGGTTTCGGGCGTATAAGGGGGTCGAAGCCTCCCTCGGCATTCAGGGAGGGGGTCCGACGCGCTACAGCGGGGACTACCCCGAATCCGAACCCGAGACCGCCGCGCTCACCCGTTTCGTCCGCTCGGTCCCGCTCTCAATGGTCCTGTCTCTGCACACGCAGGGGCGCGAGATCTATTTCACCTCCGGGGGCAGGGCGCTTCCGGGTCAGGCGGCGGTCGCGGCGCGCTTCTCCGCGATGACCGGCTACCGCGTTTCGCAGCCCGCGGGCGCGGCGGCTTACGGAGGGCTTACCGACTGGGCGGTCGGACGGCAGGGGATCCCCGCGTTCACGATCGAGTGCGGGGAGGGGAAGAACCCGTTGCCCCCCGAGCGGTTCATCCCCGCGTACGCCGAGATCCGCCCGCTTCTGTTCCGCGCCCCGCTCTACGCTTCGCTGCGCACGGGGGACAACCGACCGACGGAGGACGAAACGAATGAACACAGAGGGCTTTGACGAAAAAGACGTGATCGACGTTGCCTGCGGCAAGCGCATCGGCTGCGTCACCGCGCTCGAATTCGACCCCTGCGACGGGCGCGTCACCGGCATCGTCGTCTCGGGCGACGCGGGCTTCTTCGGCTTCGGCAAACGCGAAAAAACGCTGATCCCGTGGTGCCGGATCAAAAAGATCGGGGAGGACGTGATCCTCGTCGACGCCGACGGCTGCCCCCCGCTCCCGCCGCCCCGCTGCGAACGAAAGAAACGCCATAATTGTTAATTTTTTGTGAACGATCCGAAAAAGCGAAAAAAACACTTGCAAATCAAAAGAATATATGATATTATAAACGCCGTGCCTCGGCACGAATTCTCACGCAAAAGGGTGGGGATCGCCCGGTGCCGTTCGTTTCTCCCGGACGGTGGGCAGTCTGTTCCTTTTGCGGCGGAAAACCATTTTATTTTAGGAGGAAAACACAATGTTCGGCATTTCCATCAAGCAGCTCCTGGAGGCAGGAGTTCACTTCGGTCACCCGACCAAGAAGTGGAACCCGAAGATGGCGGAGTACATCTTCACCACGAGAAACGGCATCCACATCATCGACCTGCAGAAGACGGTCAAGAAGTTTGAGGAGGCGTACACCTACGTCCGTTACCTCTCCGAGGCGGGCGGCACGCTGCTCTTCGTCGGGACCAAGAAGCAGGCGGCAGACTCGATCCGCGAAGAGGCGATCAAGTGCGGCATGTACTACGTCAACGTCCGGTGGCCGGGCGGTATGCTCACCAACTTCAAGACCATCCGTCGTTCGATCGGTCGTCTGAACGAACTCGAGAAGATGCAGGCGGACGGCACCTTTAACCTGCTCCCCAAGAAGGAAGCGGCGAAGAAGGTCAAGGAGATCGACGATCTTGAGAAGATCTACGGCGGTATCAAGAATATGGACCGTCTCCCCGACGCCGTGTTCATCGCCGACACCCGCAAAGAAGCCAACGCCGTCAAAGAGGCGAAGAAGCTCGGTATCCCGGTCATCGCGATCGTTGATACCAACTGTGACCCCGACGACGCCGACTATATCATCCCGGGCACCGACGACGCGATCCGCGCTCTGAAGCTCATCTCCGGCGCGCTTGCCGACGCCGTGATCGAGGGCAAGGGCGGCGAAGCCGTCGTGGATACCGAGGCGGAGGACAAGCCCGCTGAGGAAGCTTCCGAGACCGCCGACGCGGAATGATCGACTGAAAAGGAGAAAACGATGGCTACTATCAATGCAAAAGACGTCGCCGAACTGCGCAAGCAGACCGGCTGCGGTATGATGGACTGCAAAAACGCTCTGGTCGCCGCCAACGGCGATTTTGAGGAAGCGATCAAGGTCCTTCGCGAGAAGGGGATGGCTGCGACCGCGAAGAAGGCGAGCCGTATCGCCGCCGACGGTCTGGTCGATATCCTGACCGAGGGCAGCGTGACCGCCATGGTCGAGGTCAACTCCGAGACCGACTTCGTCGCAAAGAACGAGACCTTCCGGGCGTTCGTCCGCGAGGTGCTCGGCGCGATCATCAAGAACCGTCCCGCCGACGTGACCGCTCTGCTCGCCTGCAAGACCTCTTCCGGCAAGACCGTTGAAGAGGAAGTGCAGGAGAAGACCTTCACGATGGGCGAGAAGCTCTCTGTCCGCCGCTTCGTCATCGTCGACGGGCTGGTCAGCACCTATATCCACGGTCTCGGCGCCACCGGCGTCATCATCAAGTTCGAGGCGGACGACGCTGCTAAGAACAACGAAGGCTTCGCCGAATTCGCGAAGAACATCGCGCTACAGGCGGCGGCTTACGTCACCCCCTACGTCAACCGGAGCGACGTTCCCGAATCGGTCATCGCCTCCGAGCGCGAGATCCTGATGGCTCAGATGGCGCAGGATCCCAAGATGGCGGGCAAGCCCCAGAAGGTGCTGGACGGCATCATCACCGGTCGTCTCGGCAAATTCTACGAGGCGAACTGCCTGATGGAGCAGGGCTACGTCAAGGACGATTCGCTGACCGTCGCCAAGTACGTCGAACAGACGGCGAAGGCGTTCGGCGGCTCGATCAAAGTGACCGGCTGCATCCGCTTCGACAAGGGCGAGGGCATCGAAAAGAGAGAGGACGATCTCGCGGCGGAAGTCGCGAAGATGGTCGGCGGCAACTGATCGCCTAACTCCTAAACAACCGAAAAGGTCTTGTGAAAGCAGGACCTTTTCTTTTTGTATTTACGGGAAATTTTCAAAACCGCCCCCCTCTGTTTCCGACCCTTGCACGCGTACGGGCGCACGAAAAACATAAAAAAGGGGGTTTACAAAAGAGTGAAAATACGATAAAATAGAGGGGAAGAAAAACCAAATCAGGCGGATCAGGTTTCCGCCGCGGAAGGAAACGTATGGAAACGAAACTGAAGTTCAAACGGGTATTGCTCAAACTCTCCGGGGAGGCGCTCTCCGCGGGAAGCGGAAAACTCTACGACGACGCCTTTCTCGCGAAGCTCGCCGACGTGGTGCGCCGCTGCCTCGATATCGGAGCGGAGATCGGGGTGATCGTCGGAGCGGGGAACATCTGGCGCGGCAGACAGGGAAAGGATATGGATCCCGTCCGCGCCGACTCGATGGGGATGCTCGCGACCGCGATCAACGCCATCGCCCTGCAGGACGCGTTCTGCCACGCGGGTCTTGACGCGCGGGTGATGACCGCCGCCGAGCTCCGTCCCTACGCGGAGTCCTACAGCCGCGATCGCGCGATCCACCATCTTGAGGAGGGACGCGTCGTCATCTTCGGATGCGGGATCGGGCTCCCGTTCTTCTCGACCGACACCGCCGGAGCGCTCCGCGCCGCCGAGATCGGGGCGGACGTGATGCTGATGGCGAAGAACATCGACGGCATCTATACGGCGGATCCGCACGTCGACCCCAAAGCCGAGAAGATCGACGAGATCTCCTGCGGCGACATCCTCTCCCACGGATTGAAGGCGATCGACGCCACCGCCACCGCGTTCTGTATGGAACACGACATCCCGATCCTGGTGTTCGGTTTGTCGGATCCCGAAAATATCCTCCGCGCGATCGTCGGCGACCATCTCGGAACGATCGTTACCCCCACAAACGTCGTGAACTGACCGAAAAACCCGAAAGAAAAGAGGAGAAGCCATGAAACTCGACACCAAAGAATTCGAAGAGAAGATGAACAAGACGGTCGACGCCTACCGCAACGAGCTGACGGTGATGCGCGCAGGTCGTGCGACCCCGGACGTATTGAACCGCATCCGGGTCGACTACTACGGGGCTCCCACTCCCATCACCGGGGTCGCCGCCGTCAACGTGAGCGACGCGCGCACCCTGACCATTACCCCGTGGGATCCCTCGACCACCCGCGCGATCGAGAAGGCGATCTTGACCTCGGATCTCGGCATCAATCCGCAGAACGACGGCAAGGTGATCCGTCTCTCCTTCCCGCCGCTGACCGAGGAACGCCGCCGCGATATGACCAAGCAGATCGCCAAGATGGGCGAGACCGCGAAGGTCGCGATCCGCAACATCCGCCGCGACGCCAACGACAAGACCACGCAACTGAACAAGGACGGCGATCTGTCCGAGGACGAGTTCAAGCCGAGCGATACGCTGGTGCAGGACATCACCGACAAGTATATCAAGATCGTCGACCCGGTCACCGACCTCAAGCACA
>JAGCYR010000233.1 GCA_017960705.1 Clostridia bacterium
GCAGGTGCGGCGGTATCTTTCCAAGATCAGCGGGCCGCTGCTCGACCGGATCGATATTCAGGTAGAGGTGCCCGCCGTGACCTACGACGAGATGGCGGATAAAACCCGCTCCGGGGAAACGTCCGCCGCCATCCGCGAACGCGTAAACGCCGCGCGACGGTTTGCAGAAGCTCGCTCTGAAAAACTTGGGCTCGTCGCCCGTCCGAACGCCGCGATCCCGCCGAAAGAGATCGCGAAGCTCTGCCCGCTCGAGCCGGCGGCGGAAGCGCTGCTCCGCGACGCGGTTGAGAAACTCGGGATGTCCGCCCGCGGACACGACCGCGACCTGCGCGTGGCGCGTACCATCGCCGACCTCGCGGGGTCGGAGACCATCCAAGCCGCCCATATCGCCGAGGCGATCCAGTACCGCTCGCTCGACCGCAAATACTTCCGTCAATAATATACGCGCGGGGAGACGGGGGCGCGCCCCGCGGGGGAAGGCGGGAGGTTTCCGCATTCTTTCGGGCGCGCCCGCAATTCGTTCCGCGCAGCGGCTTGCGTGAATATTATGCAAAACCGGCCGAATAGAGCGAATAAATATAAAAACTTGAAAAATATCCGAAAAAGGTATTGACAAACGGCGGACACGGTTGTATAATAGGCGCATAAAAGCCGAACGGCAAGAATAAATATACACGGAGACAACGAAAATGGACAAAAGCAAGATCAAAAAGGTAGTTCTGGCGTACTCGGGCGGGCTCGATACCTCGATCATCATCCCGTGGCTGAAGGAGAATTACAACAACTGCGAGGTCATCGCGGTCGCGGGCAACGTCGGACAGGCGGACGAGCTCGACGGGCTGGAGGAGAAGGCGCTGAAGACCGGCGCGTCCAAGCTCTATATCCTCGATCTGACCGAGGAGTACGTGAACGATTACATCATCCCGACCATGAAGGCGGGCGCGATCTACGAGGAGTATCTGCTCGGCACCAGCCACGCGCGGCCCTGCATCGCGAAAGGTCTGGTCGAGGTCGCTCTGAAAGAGGGCGCCGACGCGATCTGCCACGGCTGCACCGGCAAGGGCAACGACCAGGTGCGGTTCGAGCTCGCGATCAAGCATTTCGCCCCCGAGATGCCGGTCATCGCCCCGTGGCGCGAGTGGAGCATCAAGTCGCGCGACGAGGAGATCGACTACGCCGAGGCGCACAACATCCCGCTCCGCATCAACCGCGAGACCAACTACTCGAAGGATAAGAACCTCTGGCACCTCTCGCACGAGGGTCTTGACCTCGAGGACACCGGCAACGAGCCGCAGTACGAGAAGCCCGGGTTCCTTGAAATGGGCGTCTCTCCCCTGCAGGCGCCGGATAAGCCCACCTACGTCGAACTCGATTTCGAAAAGGGTGTTCCGGTCGCCCTCGACGGCAAGAAGATGTCCGCGAAGGAAATCATCCTCAAGCTGAACGAGATCGGCGGCAAGAACGGGATCGGGCTGCTCGATATCGTGGAAAACCGTCTCGTCGGTATGAAGTGCCGCGGCGTCTACGAGACTCCGGGCGGATCGATCCTCTACAAAGCCCACAGCGTTTTGGAGAGCATCACGCTCGACAAGATGACCGCGCACGAGAAGGAGAAGCTCTCGATCACCTTTGCCGAACTGGTCTACAACGGGCAGTGGTTCACCCCGCTCCGCGAAGCGCTCTCCGCTTTCGTCGACAAGACGCAGGAGAGGGTCACGGGCAAGGTGAAACTGAAGCTCTACAAGGGCAATATCATCCGCGCCGGCGTGTGGAGCAAGTATTCGCTCTACAGCGAGAAGATCGCGACCTTCGGCGAGAGCGACTACAACCAGGCGGACGCCGTCGGGTTCATCAACCTCTACGGACTTCCGATCAAGGTGCAGGCGCTGATCGACAAAGAGATCGAAAAAGAAAACGAATAACCAAACGAAAAACGGCTCGCCTCGGCGAGCCGTTGTTCGTTTTGAAAAATCATTGTTCGGTGGTCTGTTCGGGGTTTTCGGCGGGGGGTTCCGGCGCGTTTTCCGCGAGGATCTTCTCCCGCTCTGCTTTTTCGACCGATCCGACGAAGAAGAACGAGAACAGATTCCCGAGCGCGTCGGCAACCAGCGACAGCCCGAACAGCACGAGGATCTTCTCCGCGTCGCCGCCCTCCATTTCGATCGCGACGAAGGAGAGGGCGATGGTCACGATCGAGAGGACCAGCAGCGCCCAGCACGCCTTCGACTTGAACTGCCGCGCCCGCACGACGGTCTGCAGCTTGAAGGACGAATCGATGATCAGAAACAGGCAGACGAGGGAGGGGAGGAACTCTTTGATCTTTTCCCGCAGGATCAGGCAGAGGATCCCGGCGATCACCGTGATCGACGCCGCGATGATCCCGATAGCGAATCTGAACCCGCGCTTTTTGTCCGACAGGACCCGGATCGCCTGCACCGCCCCGAGCAGGAGCGTCACCACCCCGATCGTGATCGCCACCACGTCGAGCGTTTTGTTGGGATAGGCGAGGATCAGGATCCCCGCGCCCCCGATCAGAAGGGCGAGCCACAGATAGCCCCAGTTGATCTCTTTGATTTTCTTTACAAGTCCCATAACGCAGTCCTTTCGTTTCGTTCCCGGGTCTCCCCGGTCGTTCCACGTTCATTTTACCACGCCGCGCGGGAAAAGTCAAGCCGGAACTCCGCGCCACACCCCGCCGAAAAAAGATGAAAAAAACCTTGACAAACCCGACTCGCTGTGTTATGATACATAAGTACGAAACGCCCCTGTAGCTCAGTTGGTAGAGCATTTGACTTTTACTCAAAGGGTCCGGGGTTCAAATCCCCGCAGGAGCACCATAGTTAGGGCGGAGCGCCGCACGGCGCCCCGCCCTAACTATCGTTCCGCTTGTCATTTGAACCACGATTTTCCCGCCGCTTGCGGTGGGAAAATCCAAGGCGCCGCCCCGACCGAGCGCAAACGACCACGCCGTTTCCCGGCGCCGGAGTTCAGGCAATCTCCGCAGGAGCACCAAATCCGCGCCC
>JAGCYR010000234.1 GCA_017960705.1 Clostridia bacterium
CCCCTCGGCGGTAAAGCGCAGTTCGGCGGCCAGCGGTTCGGCGAGATGGAGGTCTGGGCGCTCGAAGCGTACGGCGCGGCGTACACCCTGCAGGAGATCCTGACCGTCAAGAGCGACGACGTCACCGGACGCGTCAAGACCTACGAGGCGATCGTCAAGGGTCAGAACATCCCGACGCCGGGTATCCCCGAATCCTTCAAAGTCCTGATCAAAGAACTGCAGTCCCTTGCCCTGAACATCCGCGTTCTCGACGCCGACGGCAACGAGATCGCGCTGTCCGAACTCTCCGAGGACGAGATCCCCTCCGCCATCACCCAGCTGAGTGAAGTGGACGCGGCGGTGGACGGCGAAGCCGAAGAGTACGACGACGAGGACGGCTCCGACGAAGACGGCGACTTCGACGACGAGTTCGAAGACGACGGCGAGTTTGAAGACGAAGACGCGGAATACGAGTCGGAGGACGGCTCCGACGGTTTCGACGACGCCGAGTAAGCGTCGCCGGAACGAAAAATGATAGTTGAGAGGGGAACAATACAGTTTTATGGAAAGAAACGTTTTTGATTCCATTCAGATCGGTCTGGCTTCTCCCGAGATGATCCGCAGCTGGTCGCACGGCGAGGTGACCAAGGCGGAGACCATCAACTACCGCACCCTCAAGGCGGAGGTCGGTGGGCTCTTCTGCGAGCGGATCTTTGGGCCGACCAAGGACTGGGAGTGTATGTGCGGCAAGTACAAGCGGGTACGCGCCGTCGGCAAGGTCTGCGAGAAGTGCCACGTCGAGGTGACCACCAAGAAGGTGCGCCGCGAGCGGATGGGTCACATCGAACTCGCGACCCCGGTCTCCCACATCTGGTATTTCCGCGCCATCCCGTCCCGTATGGGGCTTCTGCTCGATATGTCTCCGAAACTCCTCGAGCGGGTGCTCTACTACGTCCGGTATATCGTGATCGACCACGGGACCACCCCGCTGGAGGATAAACAGCTCCTGACCGAGGAAGAGTACCAGTCCTACCGCGAGAAATACGAGGACGACTTCCGCGCCGGCATGGGCGCCGAGGCGATCAAGGAACTGCTTCAGAAGATCGACGTTGAAGAGACGTCGAAAGCGCTGAAGGAGGAGCTGCTCACCGCGACGGGTCAGAAGAAGCTCCGTATCATCAAGCGGCTCGAGGTCGTCGAGGCGTTCCGCAAGTCGGGCAACCGTCCCGAGTGGATGATCCTCGAGTGCCTCCCCGTCATTCCGCCCGATATCCGTCCGATGGTCCAGCTCGACGGCGGCCGTTTCGCGGCTTCCGACCTGAACGAGCTCTACCGCCGCGTCATCAACCGGAACAACCGGCTGAAGAAGATGCTGGAGGTCGGCGCTCCCGAGATCATCATCCGCAACGAGAAGCGGATGCTGCAGGAGTTCGTCGACGCTCTGATCGACAACGGCAAGAGAGGGAAGGCGGTCACCGGCGCGTCCAACCGCGCTCTGAAATCGCTCTCCGAAATGCTCCGCGGTAAGCAGGGTCGGTTCCGTCAGAACCTGCTCGGCAAGCGCGTCGACTATTCCGGCCGTTCGGTTATCGTCGTCGGTCCGGATCTGAAGATCTATCAGTGCGGTCTCCCGAAGGAGATGGCGCTTGAGCTCTTCCGCCCGTTCGTGATGAAGCGTCTGCTCGAGACCCAGAAGGCGACCTCCATCAAGGACGCGAAGAAGAAGGTCGACCGCGTGTTCCCGGAGGTCTGGGACGCGCTCGAGTTCGTCATTCGCGAGCATCCCGTCCTGCTCAACCGTGCGCCGACGCTGCACCGCCTGTCGATCCAGGCGTTCGAGCCGGTCTTGGTCGAGGGTCGTGCGATCCGTCTGCACCCGCTGGTCTGTAAGGCGTTCAACGCCGACTTCGACGGCGACCAGATGCCTGTCCACCTCCCGCTGTCCGCCGAAGCGCAGGCGGAGGCGAGATTCCTGATGCTCTCCGCGAACAACCTGCTGAAGCCGGTCAACGGCAGAGCCGTGACGGTCCCCTCGCAGGATATGGTCCTCGGTTCCTACTACCTGACCATCGAGCGTCCGGGCGAACCCGGAGAGGGCAAGGTCTTCCGCGACGTGAACGAGGCGATGATGGCGTACGAAAACGGCGTCATCGGCATCCACGCGCCGATCAAGGTCCGGATGGAGAAGGAGATCGACGGCGTTCTGCACGAGAAACTGGTCGACGCCACGATGGGTCGGCTGATCTTCAACAGCAAGCTGCCTCAGGATCTCGGCTACGTCGACCGCAGCGATCCCGACAAACTGCTCGATCTCGAGATCGATTTCCCGACCACCTCGAAGAAACTCGAGGAGATCGTCGACCGCACCATCAAGCTGCACGGCTTCCCCGAAGCGGCGAAGGTGCTGGACGACATCAAGTCGATGGGCTACAAGTATTCGACCAAGTCGTCGCTCTCGATCTCGGTCTACGACATGACCATCCCGCCCGAAAAGGCGGAACTGCTCGCCGAGGCGGACAAACGCATCGGTGAGATCCGCGAGCTCTATCTCGACGGCGAACTCTCCGACGAGGAGCGCTACGAGCGCGTCGTCCAGATCTGGAAAGAGACTACCGATAAGGTCACCGATCGGATGAACGCCGGCTTCGATAAGTACAACGCGATCAACATGATCTGCACCTCGGGCGCCCGCGGTTCCATCAAGCAGATGAGACAGCTCGCCTCGATGCGCGGTCTGATGTTCGCGACCAACGGTAAGACGATGGAGATCCCGATCACCTCGAACTTCCGTGAAGGTATGAAGATCTTCGAGTACTTCATCGGTGCGAAATCCTCCCGTAAATCCCTGTCGGATACGGCGCTTCGTACGGCGGACTCGGGTTATCTGACCCGGCGTCTGGTCGACGTGTCGCACGACGTCATCATCCGCGAGCTCGACTGCGGCACCACCGACGGTATCGTGGTCAGCGACATCCTGAAGGACGACGCGACCGACCACAGCGTGGTCGAAACGCTGAAGGAACGTCTCGTCGGGCGCTACACCATCGAGGACGTTTCCGATCCCGAGTCGGGCGAGCTGATCGTCCCGGCGAATACCATGATCTCGGAGGCCCAGGCGGACGCGATCGTTGCCGCGGGCATCAAAGAGGTGCTCGTCCGCACCGTTCTGCGCTGCCGTGCGAAACGCGGCGTCTGCGCGCACTGCTACGGCTCGGATATGGCGACCGGCAAACCGGTCAGCATCGGCGAGGCGGTCGGTATCATCGCCGCGCAGTCGATCGGTGAACCGGGTACCCAGCTGACGATGAGAACCTTCCACACCGGCGGTATCGCGGGTTCCGATATCACGCAGGGTCTGCCCCGCGTTGAGGAACTCTTTGAAGCGCGCCGTCCGAAGAAGCCCGCCATCGTTTCCGAGTACACCGGCGTTGCGCACATCCTGCAGGATAAGAGAACCTCCACCATCGAGGTCGAAGCCGCGGGCGATCATCCCGAACTCGCCGACGGCAAGAAGCAGTACGACGTGCCGTTCGGTATGAAGATCCTGATCGCCGACGGCGACTACGTCGCTGCCGGTATGCCGCTCACCGAGGGACATCTGGCTCCCGCCGATATCCTCCGGCTGAAGGGCGTCGACGCGGTCTACGACTATATCGTCCGCGAGGTGCAGAAGGTGTACCGCGGCGAGGACGTCGACATCAACGACAAGCACATCGAGGTCATCACCCGCGAGATGACGAGAAAGGTCAAGATCGAGGATCCGG
>JAGCYR010000235.1 GCA_017960705.1 Clostridia bacterium
CGAAGTTTCGGTGCTCGCGTTCACCGACGGCGAGTGCGTGAAGCCGATGGTCAGCTCGATGGACCACAAACGCATCTACGACGGCGACGAGGGACCGAACACCGGCGGGATGGGCACCATCGCCCCGAACCCCTACTACACCGACGATATCGCCCGCGAATGTATGGAGACCATCTTCCTGCCGACGATGCGCGCGATGAACGCGGAGGGGCGCACCTTCCGCGGCTGCCTCTATTTCGGGCTGATGCTGACCCCGAACGGACCCAAAGTGATCGAATACAACTGCCGTTTCGGCGACCCCGAGACCCAGGTCGTGCTGCCGCTGCTTAGAAGCGATCTTCTGACGGTGATGCAGGCGACGGCGGCGGGTAAACTCAAGGATACGCCCGTTGAATGGAAGGACGGCTCGGCGTGCTGCGTCGTGGTCGCCTCGGGCGGCTATCCCGTCTCCTACAAGAAGGGCTATCCCATCACTCTGCCCGACGAGGTCGCTCCCGACGTCTTTATCGCGGGCGCGGCGGAGAAGGACGGGCGGCTCGTCACCTCCGGCGGGCGCGTGCTCGGCGTGACCGCGACGGGGAAGACCCTCGAAGACGCGATCCGCGAAGCGTACCGTAAAACGGCGCAGGTCGGATTTGAGAACGCCTTTTACAGAAAGGATATCGGCGCGAGAGCCCTCGCGGCGAAGAAGAATTGACTATGGTTTACAGATGCTACGTTGAAAAGAAACCGGGGCTCGCCCAAGAGGCGGACTCGCTCCTGCACGAGGCGAACAACCTGCTCGGGATCGCCTCTCTTTCCCGCGTGCGGATCTTCAACCGCTACGACGCGGAGGGGCTTTCCGAGGAACTGTTCAAGGACGCCGAAAAGACGGTCTTCTCCGAGCCGCAGCTCGATACCGTATCAACTGAACTGCCGACCGACGCCGCCGTGTCGTTTGCCGTCGAGTATCTGCCCGGTCAGTTCGACCAGCGGGCGGACTCCGCCGCGCAGTGTATCCAGATCCTTTCGCAGGGCGTGCGCCCGCTGATCCGTACGGCGAAGGTCTATCTGCTCTACGGCTCGCTCGACGATGCCGCCGTCGCCAAGATCAAAAAATACGTCATCAACCCGGTCGAGGCGCGTGAGGCGTCGTTCGATCTGCCCGCCTCTCTTGCGGCGAAATACGACGTGCCGACCGACGTCCCGACGCTCTCCGGCTTCACCAAGCTCGACCGCAAGGGGCTGGAAGCGTTCGTTAAGGAATACGGGCTGGCGATGGACGCCGACGACGTGGCGTTCTGCCAAAACTATTTTCTCTCCGAGGGGCGCGATCCTACGCTCACCGAGATCCGGATGATCGACACCTACTGGTCGGATCACTGCCGCCACACCACGTTTCTGACCGTGATCGACGGCGTGAAGTTCGCCGATCCTCTGCTTGAAAAGACTTATAACGAATATATCGCCCTGCGGAAAAAGCTCAACCGGAAGAAGCCCGTCTGTCTGATGGATATCGCGACGGTCGCGGTCAAGGGGCTCCGCGCCGCGGGCAAACTCGATAAACTCGACGAGAGCGACGAGATCAACGCCTGCACCGTCAAGATCACGATCGACCACGACGGAAAGCGCGAGCCGTGGCTGCTCCTGTTCAAGAACGAGACCCACAACCACCCGACCGAGATCGAGCCCTTCGGCGGCGCGGCGACCTGCATCGGCGGCGCGATCCGCGACCCGCTCTCGGGGCGCGCCTACGTCTACGGCGCGATGCGCGTCACGGGCGCGGCGGACCCGCTCGTTCCGATCGAAAAGACCATTCCCGGCAAGCTCCCGCAGCGTAAGATCGTCACGACGGCGGCGGCGGGCTACTCGTCCTACGGCAACCAGATCGGTCTTGCGACCGGTATCGTCGACGAGTTCTACCATCCCGGCTACGCCGCGAAGCGTATGGAGATCGGCGCCGTGATCGGCGCGGCTCCCGCGGAGAACGTCAGACGCGAGACACCAACCCCGGGCGACGTCGTGATTCTGCTCGGCGGCGCGACCGGGCGCGACGGATGCGGCGGCGCGACGGGATCCTCGAAATCCCACACCGTCCACTCGCTCGAGACCTGCGGCGCGGAGGTCCAGAAGGGGAACGCCCCCGAGGAACGCAAACTCCAGCGCCTGTTCCGCGATCCCGACGCCAGCCGGCTGATCAAGCGCTGCAACGACTTCGGCGCGGGCGGCGTGTCGGTCGCGATCGGCGAACTCGCCGACGGTCTCTTTATCGACCTCAACGCCGTGCCCAAGACATACGCGGGGCTTGACGGCACCGAACTCGCGATCCGCGAGAGCCAGGAGCGTATGGCGGTGGTCGTGGAAGAAAAAGACGTCCCGACCTTCCTCTCCCTTGCCGCCCGCGAGAACCTCTCCGCGACCCCGGTGGCGAAAGTGACCGAATCCCCGCGCCTCGTGATGCACTGGAACGGCAAGACCATCGTCGACCTCTCTCGCGAATTCTTAAACTCCAACGGCGCGGACAAGCATATCACGATCGAAACCGAGAAACCCGAAAAGATCGACCGCGCGATCCCGTCCGACTTCGTTTCGGGCTATACCGAACTCGCCCGCGATCTCAACGTCTGCTCCAAGCGCGGACTTTCCGAGCGCTTCGACTCGACCATCGGCGCCGGGACGGTGCTGATGCCCTTCGGCGGCGAGCGCCAGCTCACCCCGATCCAGGCGATGGTGCAGAAGATCCCGGTGGAGAAGGGACATACCGACGACGTCTCGCTGATGGCGTTCGGCTTCAACCCCTATCTTTCCGAGAAGAGCCCGTATCACGGCGCGTATCTCGCGGTCTTCGAGTCGGTCTCCCGGCTGATCGCGTCGGGCGCCGATTTCAAGGACGTTTATCTCACTTTCCAGGAGTATTTCAAGCATCCCGGACGCGACGGATCCCGGTGGGGTCAGCCGTTTGCGGCGCTGCTCGGCGCGTTTAAGGCGCAGATGGCACTCGGCATCGGCGCGATCGGCGGCAAGGACTCGATGTCCGGCACCTTCGAGGGGCTGGACGTTCCCCCGACGCTGGTCTCGTTCGCCGTCACGACCTCCAAGACCGGTCGGATCGTCTCGCCCGAACTGAAGCGCGCGGGCGACCGCGTCCTGCTCTTCGCCCCCGACGTCGACGAGAACGGGCTGCCCGACGCGGCGTCGTGGATCAAGACCGCCGAAACCGTCGCGGGTCTGCTCCGAGACGGTCGGGGTACCGCCTGTTACACCCCCGGGATGGGGGGTATTGCCGAGTCGATCATGAAAACGGGCTTCGGCAACCGTCTCGGATTTAAGTTCTCCGACGACCTTTCGCTCTCCGATCTGTTCGGTTATCGCTACGCGTCCTTCCTCGTTGAGGTCAAGGATCCCTCCGTTACGGGCGGTCGGCTGATCGGCTGCGTCACGGACGACGCAAAGATCTCCTATAAGGGAGAGAGCGTCGGGCTGGACGATCTGCTCACGGGTTACGAGGACAAGCTCGAGAGCGTGTTCCCGTGCAATATCCCGCACAAAGGGAAGACCCCGACGAACTACTCGTTTGAAGCCAAGACCAGACCCGCCCCGGCGGTGAAGGTCGCCCGTCCCCGCGTCCTGATCCCGGTTTTCCCCGGCACCAACTGCGAATACGACTCGGCGAAAGCCATCTCGGACGCCGGCGCCGAACCCGAGATCATGGTGCTGAACAACCTGACCCCCGACGGGGTCGCTCGCAGCGTCGAGAGATTCGCCAAGACGCTGAAAGAGTCGCAGATCGTCTTCGTCCCGGGCGGTTTCTCGGGCGGCGACGAACCCGACGGCAGCGGCAAGTTAATCACCGCGTTCTTCCGTTCCCCCGCGATCAGAGAGCAGGTCGGCGATCTGCTCGACCGCCGCGACGGGCTGATGTGCGGTATCTGCAACGGCTTCCAGGCGCTGATCAAGCTGGGGCTGGTGCCTTACGGAAAGATCGTCGATACCGACGAGAAGTGCCCGACCCTGACCTTCAACACGATCGGGCGGCACCAGTCGCGGATCGTCCGCACGCGGATCGCGTCGAACAAATCCCCGTGGCTGTCGCTCGTCTCGGTCGGCGACGTGATCTCGGTCCCGATCTCGCACGGAGAGGGACGGTTTTACGCCGACGACGCCCTGATCGCGGAACTCGCGCAGAACGGGCAGATCGCGACCCAGTACGTCGACCTCGACGGCAACGCGACGAGCGACGTTCATTTCAACCCCAACGACTCGGCGGCTGCGATCGAGGGCATCACCTCCCCCGACGGGCGCGTGTTCGGCAAAATGGGGCACAGCGAGCGAATCGGCGCGGGGCTTTACAAGAACGTTCCCGGCAACTACGATCTCCGGCTGTTTGAGGCGGCGGTCAAGTATTTCAAGTGATCAAATAAAACGAGATAAAGAGAGGACAAGCAAATGGCGTATTTATCCGACATTGAGATCGCGCAATCGGTCACCCCGGAGCACATCCTGAAGATCGCGGAACGCGCGCACGTCGACCTCCGCTACGTCGAGCAGTACGGCAACAGCAAGGCGAAGATCGATCTGTCCCTGCTTGAAGACAAGAAGGATCAGAAGGACGGCAAACTGATCCTCGTCACCGCCATCACCCCGACCCCCGCGGGAGAGGGGAAGACCACGACCACGATCGGTCTTGCGGACGGTCTCCGCCGGATCGGCAAGGACGTGACGGTCGCCCTCCGCGAGCCGTCGCTCGGTCCCGTGTTCGGCATCAAGGGCGGCGCCGCCGGCGGCGGGTACGCACAGGTGATCCCGATGGAGGACATCAACCTCCATTTCACCGGCGACTTCCACGCGATCGGCGCGGCGAACAACCTGCTCGCGGCGATGCTCGACAACCATATCCAGCAGGGCAACTCCCTCGGGATCGACCCCCGCAAGATCACCTGGAAACGCGCCGTCGATATGAACGACCGTCAGCTCCGCAATATCGTCGACGGGCTGGGCGGCAAGGCGAACGGCACCCCGCGTGAGGACGGCTTCGATATCACGGTCGCCTCCGAGATCATGGCGGTCTTCTGCCTCGCGTCCTCGCTCTCCGACTTGAAGGAGCGTATCTCCCGCATTGTCGTCGGCTACACCTACGACGACCGTCCCGTGACCGCGGGCGACCTCAAAGCGGCGGGCGCTATGACCGCGCTCCTGAAAGACGCCCTGAAGCCCAACCTCGTCCAGACGCTCGAGGGCACTCCGGCGTTCGTCCACGGCGGTCCCTTCGCCAATATCGCGCACGGCTGCAACTCGGTCGTCGCGACCAGAATGGCGCTCAAGATGGGCGACTACACCGTCACCGAAGCCGGCTTCGGCGCGGACCTCGGCGCGGAGAAGTTCCTCGATATCAAATGCCGGATGGCGGGTCTCGTTCCCTCCGCCGTCGTGGTGGTCGCGACCGTCCGCGCGCTGAAGATGCACGGCGGGCTCCCCAAGACCGCGCTGGCTACCGAGGACCTCGGCGCGCTTGAAAAGGGCATCCCGAATCTGCTCCGTCACGTCTCGAACGTCAAGAACGTCTACAAGCTCCCCTGCGTCGTCGCGGTCAACCGTTTCCCGACCGATACCGACAACGAGATCGACTTCATCATCAAGAAGTGCCGCGAGCTCGGCGTCAACACCGTCCTGTCTACCGTCTGGGCGGAGGGCGGACGCGGCGGCGAGGATCTCGCCCGCGAGGTCGTTCGTCTCTGCGAGGAGGAAAAGGGCGACTTCACCTTCTCCTACGACGAAAAGCAGCCCATCAAGGAGAAGATCGAGGCGGTCGTCAAGAAGATCTACGGCGGCGACGGTATCGTCGTAATGCCGCAGGCGGAAAAGCAGATCGAACAGCTCGAGAAACTCGGCTTCGGCAAGACCCCGATCTGCATCGCGAAGACCCAGTACAGCTTCTCGGACGATCCGACCAAACTCGGCGCGCCGACAGGCTTTATGGTCACGGTGAAGAACGTGAAGGTCTCCGCCGGCGCCGGATTCGTCGTCGTCCTGACCGGCGACATTATGACGATGCCGGGTCTGCCCCGCGTTCCTGCTGCGGAGAAGATCGACGTCACCGCCGACGGCAAGATCGTAGGTTTGTTCTAACTCCAAATACAACGCCTCCCGCCGGATTCCCGGCGGGAGGCAATTTGTGCGGGCGAGCGCCCGCGATTCACGCGATCTTTGATCGCAACTCACGACGGCGGCGAGTTTTTCGCCGTCGTCA
>JAGCYR010000236.1 GCA_017960705.1 Clostridia bacterium
ATCCCAGCGCTCTCGCGCAGGACGCCATCGCGATCGAGATGCGGTAATGCCCGAATCCCATCCGGATATTCCCGACGATCAGGGGTTTGCCGTCCATTTGCTCGCTCCCGTCGCCGAGAACGATATTGCGCGCGCCGATATGATCGAGCTGTCCGATTTCGGGAAACGCGAAACGGTAGTCCGCGTCGCCGTCGTCGCCGTACTTTTTCAGATATTTCGCCTTGGACTTTTCGGCTTTCTTCACGGTTTTCCGGTCGATCGGATTGCCGAAAACGGTTTTTGTTTTGTCGGTCATTCCAAAACGCCCTTTCTCGTATCGTAAACGATCGTATTGTCACGCCCGTCGTGAGCGTAGGTGATCTTGATCTTGTCGCCCTCTCTCTCGTAGTCCTTGACGCGGGCGCCCCGGAAGAGCGACAGCGCGCCCGAGAGTAGTTCGAGCTTCTCCCCGTCGTAGTCGGCGATATTGTCGCTGGTCATGAGCAGCCGCCCGAACAGAGCGTTCAGCGTGATCAGCGCTCTTCTCCGTTCAAAAGAGAGCGAGAGGTTGTCGTCGCGGAGCAGGAACACGTCGGGGTCGCACCCGAAGAGCGCGCCGTCGAAGAGCGAGCGGTAGACGGTGTTCTGCAGCGTGACCTTGGTCGAGACGCGCTCGCGGTGCATGAAGCGCATGAACCACGCGTCGTCGAACTTGAGCGAGACGTCGGGTCCCACCCGCATATAGTCGAATTTGCCCGCCGCCGGGAAGAGCGGCGCGCCGCACCCGAGCATCAGCTTGTCGCCGAGGCACTCGCGCAGGAACCTGAAGGCGTCCGAGGCGACCCGCGCCCGGGTACGCCCGGGATAGGTCGGCAGACACGCGGCGTAGAGGAAGTCGAGCTTGAAGAAGTCAAATCCGATCTCCGCGTAGTGCGTCAGGCAGTTTTTGATATAGCCCGCTGCCTCGGGATTGTCGAGGTCGAGGGCGTAGAAGCCGCTCCAGTTCGAGCCGCAGACGATCGGCTGCCCGTTTTCGTCGCGCCGGAACAGTTCGGGGCGCTCGGTGAACAGACGGCTTTTCGATTCGGCGACGAAGGGGGCGAGCCAGATCCCGGCGCGGATGCCGCGTTCGTGCGCCCGCTCGACGAAGGGAGTCAGCCCGTGCGGGAACTTGACGGGATCGACGTCGAGCCAGTCCCCGACGAAGGTTTCGTAGCCGTCGTCGATCTGGAAGAGGTCGAAGCGCTCGTCAAGTGAGGCAAGATCCCGCGAGAGGATCTCTTCGCTTACGTTCTGGTAGTAGTTATACCACGACGTGTAGCCGAGCAGTTTTTCGGCTTTTCTCGGGGAAAACGCATTCCGGAACGCCGAAACCCCCTCCGCGATCGCGGGAAAACAGAGGTAGTCGCAGACAGTGAACTCCTCCCCCTCGGAAACGGTCGCGCCGTCGAGGTCGCTCGTTACGACCGCTTTGCCCGTTGCGCGGTCGACCTCAAACAGGAGGAACGCGTTGTCGCCGTTCAGGTTGGCGAAGAAGCATTCGCGCTCGCCGCGGCGGTAGAACAGGTCGTAGCCGTGCAGAGTATTCTCGTCGTAGCGGTAGAACGCCGCGTCGCCGTAGCGGTCGAACGCGAAGCGCGAGAGCAGGAAGCGCGGGAGTCGGGTGACGTCGCGCTCGGTCTCGGATAGATACGTCTCTTTGGTGTCGGTCCAGGATTGGTAGCCGTTCAGAAAGAACAGGTCGGACAGCCCCTCGCCCGCCGCCCCAGGCAGTTCGTGTTCGGTCTCCCGGTACGCTTTCAGGTCAAGGTCGCGTTTCGCCCGCAGGACGACGGTACGCCGCCCCGCTTCGTCGCGGATCAGGAGGGAGAGGTCGTCGTTTTCGGTATTGCAGGAGAGCGTCCGATCCTCCCCGCCGACACGGTAGAACAGGTCGAAGACGCACCGCATATCAATTCTCCTCCGTTTCGCCGGACTCCGATGCAACAGGTGTTTTGACGTCCGCTGATTCGGGGGCGTTTTGCTCCCCGACGATGGTGCACATGATCTTCTTTTCGTTATAGAAGGTCAGGAGCAGAGCCCCGAGCAGACAGAACGCGATCGCGACGATCGCGACCAGCCGCAGCCCGAAGGGGGACGCGGTGATGTCGTTGTCGTTTACGTTCTGGGTCGCGCCGATGATCGCGAGCGAGGTGAAGACCAGCATCGCGATCGACTGCCCCCACTTCATGGCGAAGGTGCGGGCGGCGAAGAACATTCCCTCTTTGTTTTCACCGGTCTCGCGCCCGTCCGCCTCCGCGACGTCGGCGACGATCGCCTGCGGGATGATGCCGAGCAGCGCCATCGGGAAGGCGGCGATCACGCAGATCGCGACGCCGAAGACCGCGCCGGGCAGGACGTTCACGTTGATCAGCGCCGTGATCAGGTACGCCAAAGCAAGCCCGAGAAAGCCCGCGATGGTCAGCTTCTTCTTTCCGAATTTGCGGGTCAACCCCGCGACCATCGGATAGAACATGGCGGAGAGCACCGTCATCCCGCCCATGAAGTACATCGTGAGCGAGATGTCGAGCTTCATCGAGGTCTGCACGAAGAAGGGCAGCCCCGTCTGGAAGAGCGTCAAGCCGATCCAGTACATGATATCCGAACCGACGAAGACGCGGAACTCGCGGTTTTTGAAAGTACTGCCGAGGGCGCGGAACATATTGACCCCGGAGGGCTTGGTCTCGACGTAATCTTTCTCGTGAAGCAGGAAGGTCGGGAGCAGCATGCAGACGCACGCGACGGCGGCGAGGGCGATGAAGCAGATCCGGTAGCTCATATTGAAGCTGAACGAACCCTGCAGGACCCCGGCGAACACCATCGGAGAGTAGGCGAGCAGCGTGCCGACGAAGAAGGTAAGCGAAATGGCGGTCGAAATGAACATCCGATCGTCCTGCGTCTTGCCGAACTCGGAGATCAGGGCGTTATAGGGCGTGCAGTACATGGTCATAAACAGGTAGAACAGGATGATGAACACAGAGACCCAGACCACGTTCTTCGAGCTGATCCCGTTGACCGGCGCCCAGAAGAGCAGAACCGTCACGACCGACAGCGGGATCGCCGCGATCTGCATGAACGGGATGCGCCTTCCCCATTTGCTCTTGCAGCGGTCGCTGAGGTTGGCGATCAGCGGGTCGGTCACGGCGTCGAAGATGCGGCTCGCCGCGGTGATAAGCCCGAGGATGGTCAGAACGCCGAAGACGATCAGCCCCGGCTTGATGAACTGGACCGCGCCGAGTTCGATATTCTCCTTGCTCGGGAGATAGAAGGTCACCAGCATCGCGTTGATGATCCCGCTGAGCGTGGACCATCCGAGTTGCCCTACGGCAAAAATGATCATCTGCTTTTTGGTCAGTCGTTTCATGTTGTCCTCCCCTTTCTTTTCGCGGGATTATGCCGGATCATCCGGCGGAAAAGCGTCAGTCTTTCGCCCGAAGCATATAGAGGAAGGTCTCGTTCAGCATCCGGATCTCGCCGATCTGATCGGTCAGCTGATCCTGCCGCACGATCCCGCCCTCCATCGCCAGTTTTTTCGCCAGAGCCAGAACGGCGTGGGTCGTCGTATAGTAGAACAGTTCGGGATCGCGGATCTCGCGGACGCTCCCGTCCTGCAGCCCCTCGTTATAGGCTGCAAGGTAGGCGTCGCGGAACAGATCGAGTTTGTCGGCGTATTCGTCCAGCCCCTTGACCCGCTGTTCCGCGCAGAAAGCGTCGAACTCGTAGAGGAAGCGGTAGAGCTCGGGACGGAAGGCGAACAGATCGACGTAGGAAGCGTAGAACTTGACGAGTTTGGTGTAGCCGTCGACCGGCTTGCTCTCGCGGAGGAAGTACTGCGCCACCTCCCCCTGCAGTTTCAGGGCGACGGCGACGATCAGAGAAGATTTCGCCGAGAAGTAGCGGTAGACCGTCGCCTCCCCGACCCCCGCCTCCTGCGCGACGTCGCGCACCGTCACCTGCGACAGCGGGCGGGACAGAAACAGCTTGGTCGCCGTGTCGACCACGTAATTGCGTTTGGCGTCCATTACAGACATTTGCGTTTCTCCTTTCGTATTCCGCGGCCGTCCGCCCGTTGTTGCGGTTTTTTCGTGCGATCCGCGGTTTCTTTATGACCCTGTTGCTATCAAACTGATAGGGTGTCTATCATTATTATAGCAATACTTCTATCATCTGTCAAGAGGGATCAAACATTTTTTCGCCGTTTTTTGAAGCCGCGTGGTCCGTTCCGGCGATTTTCCCGCGAAAAAGGTTGCAAAAACCGCGCTTTTCGCGTATAATGGTAAGAAAAAGCGCGGTGATTCGATTGTGAGGGTACGGAATGATGGACGCAACAAAACGGAAAAGAACGGCGATACTGATCGTCTCGCTTCTTCTGATTACGGGATTCACCCTTCTCGGCGGGCTGTGTTATTCGGTCGAACGGACGTGGCTGAAGATCCTTCTTTTGGTCCTCGTCTATTGCGCCGACGCGGCGGTCTCGGTCGTCGCCATGAAACTGACGGGGATCAAACACGAATTCGATTGGAAGAACGCAAAACAGTACTTGATCGGCGTCGCGATCGCGCTCTCGCTCTCGCTTTTGATCGCGTTCATTCCTGCGCTCTGCGGTTTTTCGCTCGTCGGTCAGCACAGCGTTTTTTCGTGGTTTCGGATCGTCTACTGTTTTCTCTTCTACTTTCTCGTCGTGGGTCCGGTTGAAGAACTGATCTTCCGAGTTTATCTGCAAGACGCGCTGACCTCCTTCTTTATAAAAAGGAAGTATCTCGGCGTGGTTTTGGCTGCGCTCGCTTTCGGGCTGTGGCACCTGATCAACGGTTCCCTGCTTCAAGTACTCTTTACCTTCGGCATCGGGCTTGTGTTCGGGACCTGCCGCTATAAGATCCGGGACTGCAAATACCCCGGGTTGGCGGTCGGGCACGGTCTTTACGACTTCTTAAACGAGATCGTTCGCATATTTATCGTCTGACAAAAAAAGACCGAAGCGTTCGCTTCGGTCGTTTTTGATTGTAAAGGATTATTCCTTGTCGGCGGCTTCGGCTTTTTCGGCGTTCAGCAGCTTGTAGAGCAGAGCCGCGAGAGCGGCGCCCGCGAGCGGCGCGACGATGAACATCCAGACCTGGGCGAGCGCGTCGGTCGTGCCGTCGAAGATCAGGGCGTTCAGCGCGGTCGCAAGGCTTCTGGCGGGGTTGACCGAGGTCCCGGTCAGCGGAATACCGATCAGGTGGACGAGGGTCAGCGTGAAGCCGATCACCACGCCGGCTTTCTTGCTCGTGCCGGCTTTCTCGTCGGTGACGTTCAGGATCACGTAGACGAAGACGCAGGTCAGGATGATCTCGGTGAGCAGAGTGCCGATGATCGCGCCCGCGGTGAGGTCGCCGCCGATCACGCCGTTGCAGGCGTTACCGACACGGGCGATATCCGACATCTTCACGATCCCGAAGATCGCGAGTCCGCCGAGGAATCCGCCGACGATCTGGGCGCAGACGTAGTAGAGGAACTCGCCCCAGGACATCCGTCCGGCAAGCGCGCACCCGAGCGAGACCGCCGGGTTGATATGGCAGCCCGACACCCGTCCGATCGAGTACGCCATCGCCACGATCACGAGCCCGAAGGTCATCGCCGTCTCAACGAGCGAACCGCCGGTCAGCGCCGCCACTCCGCAGGCGGCGAAGACGAGAACGAAGGTACCGATACATTCCGCAATGAGTTTGTTCAGCAGGTTTTTCATGTTTCTCCTCCGATTATTTGATCCTCCCCTGCGGGGGAGTCCGGGCGGACCTTTCGCCCGCCTTCAATTGTATGATACACCTTTTCGGGGGAAAAGTCAATATTTTAAAAAGAACTCCGGGCGGACCCGGAGTTCTTTTTTAAGTTTGGTAGGAATTACGAGTAGAAGTCGCCGAACTTCTTGAGGCGCTCGTATCTTGCCTTCGCGTTGGCTTCCGCCTTGGCGAACAGATCCTGCGCTCTTTCGGGGAAGGACTGAGCGAGCCGCGCGTACCGGGCTTCGTTCGAGATGAACGCCTGGTAGTCGCCGGTCGGATCCTTGCTGTCGACCGAGAGTTTGTTGTGCTCGAGGGTCGGGTTGTAGCGGAACATATTCCAGTAGCCCGCCTCGACCGCACGCTTCATCTCCTGCTGGCAGTTCTGCATGCCGCCCTTCTTGATGCCGTGCATCTCGCAGGGAGCGTAGCCGATAATGAGCGACGGTCCGTGGTACGCTTCCGCCTCGGTCAGGGCTTTGAGCAGCTGATTCATATCGGCGCCCATCGCGACCTGCGCGACGTAGACGTAGCCGTAGGACATCGCGATCTCGGCGAGGTTCTTCTTGCCGATGGCTTTGCCCGCCGCGGCGAACTGCGCGACCTGTCCGATGTTGGACGCCTTGGACGCCTGTCCGCCGGTGTTGGAGTAGACCTCGGTATCGAAGACCATCACGTTGACGTCCTCGCCGGAGGCAAGAACGTGGTCGAGTCCGCCGAAGCCGATGTCGTAAGCCCAGCCGTCGCCGCCGAAGATCCAGACCGACTTCTTCGACAGATAATCCTTCTCAAGCAGGATCTTCTTACCGAGTTCGCAGTCGCAACCCTCGATCGCCGCAACCAGCTTCTTGGTCGCCTCGGTGTTCTTCGCGCCGTCCTCGAAGGTGTCGAGGTATTCCGCGCAAGCGGCTTTGACGTCGTCACCCTTCGCGTTCGCCGCGAGCTCTTCGACGTAGCCCTTCAGCTTCTCGCGAATGGTCTTCTGTCCGAGAGCCAGACCCAGACCGTGCTCGGCGTTGTCCTCAAACAGGGAGTTCGCCCAAGCCGGACCCTTGCCGGTCTCGCGGTTGACGGTGTACGGGGTCGCGGGAGCCGAGCCGCCCCAGATGGAGGAGCACCCGGTCGCGTTCGAGATATACATCCGCTCGCCGAACAGTTGGGTGATGAGACGCGCGTAGGAGGTCTCGGCGCAGCCCGCGCAGGAGCCCGAGAACTCAAGCAGCGGCTGCTTGAACTGGCTTCCCTTGACGGTCGGCGCGATCAGTTCGGGTTTCTCGGACACGTTCGCCACGGCGTAGTTGAATGCCGCCTGCTGGTCGAGCTGGCTTTCCTGCGGGACCATGCGGATCGCGTAATCCGCGGCGTTCGCTTTGACGCCCGCGGCGGCCGCCTTCTTGTCGGCGCCCTGGTTGACCGGGCAAGCCTTCACGCAGAGGGTGCAGCCCATGCAGTCGAGCGGGGAGACCGCGACGGTGAACTTGTACTCGGTCTTGGCGACCGGTTTCGGCGAGAACTTGGTGGACTTCGGAGCCGCCTTCGCCTCTGCCGCCGTCATCGCGAACGGACGGATGGTGGCGTGCGGGCAGACGAAACTACAGTTGTTGCACCCGATGCACTTCTCGGGGTTCCATTCGGGAACGTAGACGGCAACGCCACGTTTCTCGAACGCAGCGGCGCCCTGCGGGAGGGTACCGTCGACGTAGGGAACGAACGCGGAGACGGGCAGACTGTCGCCGTCCATCTTGCCGACGGGGGTGACGATCTTGTTGACGAACTCGGCGAGCTCGGCACGGTCGGACTTGACGGGTTTCTCCGCCTTATCCTTGCCCGCGTTCTTCCAATCGTCGGGGATCTTGACCTCGATCAGCGCGCCGGCGCCCTGTTCGATCGCCTTGTGGTTCTGCGCAACGACGTCCTCGCCGAACTTGGAGTAGGACTTGGTCGCCATGTACTTCATGTAGTTGATCGCGTCCGCGGTAGGCAGGATCTTCGCAAGGGCGAAGAACGCCGACTGAAGAACGGTGTTCTTGACCTTCGGGTTGCCGACCTCTTTCGCGGCGATCGCGGTCGCGTTGATGATGTAGAACTTCACGCCGTTGTTCGCGATGTAGGACTTGACCGAGTTCGGCAGATGTTTGTCAAGATCGGCTTCGTCCCACTGGCAGTCGAGCAGGAAGGTGCCGCCCGGCTTGACGTCCTGCACGATCTTATATCCTTTGAGGATATACGCCACGTTGTGGCAGGCGACGAAGTTCGCCTTCGTGATGTAGTAGGGCGCCTTGATCGGCTTGTCGCCGAAACGCAGGTGCGAAATGGTGATACCGCCGGTCTTCTTCGAGTCGTACTGGAAGTACGCCTGAATGAACTTGTCGGTATGGTCGCCGATGATCTTGATGGAGTTCTTGTTCGCGCCGACGGTGCCGTCGCCGCCCAGCCCCCAGAACTTGCAGGCGATGGTGCCGGCAGGAGCGGTGTCGGGAGCGACCTTCTCGGGAAGCGAAAGCCCGGTCACGTCGTCCTTGATACCGATGGTGAAGTTGTGCTTCGGCTCTCTCTTCTTCAGGTTCTCGTAAACCGCGAAGATGGACGCGGGGGTGGTGTCCTTCGAGCCCAGACCGTAACGACCGCCGACGACCTTCGCCTTCACGCCGGTCTGCGCCAGCGCGGCGACGACGTCGAGGTAGAGCGGCTCGCCGAGAGCGCCGGGTTCTTTGGTGCGGTCGAGGACCGTGAGCATCCGGCAGCTCTCCGGGATCGCGGAGACAAAATGCTTCAGGGAGAAGGGGCGGTACAGGTGGACCTGGATAAAGCCGACCTTCTCGCCCGCGGCAGTCAGGTAGTC
>JAGCYR010000237.1 GCA_017960705.1 Clostridia bacterium
ACGTTCAGCCAGTTGACCTCGGGCTGCATCTTGACGAGCTTGATGCTGTTGTTCTGCACCCAAACCGAAAGCGGGAGCAGAATGAGCTTCGAGAACAGAACGAAGAGCAGGATAGCCAGCGCGTAGTTCCCCGTCAGGTCGTAACAGAGACGGATCACCGCGCCGAGCGGCGTCGCGAGCCAGGACAGGACTTTGGTCATTATTCTCCTCCGGCGGAGCGGGGACGTTCCCCGGCGCCTCTTTGATGATGAAGGCGGTTTCGGTTCCCTCCCGCGGGAGGTCCGCACCGATTCATTATTATATATCTTTGTGTCTTTTTTGTCAATCCCCCGCGCGTGAAATCGGGTGCGGGCAACGTCCCGGAGAGCCCGTCTCCGCTTGACAAACCGACCGAAAAATGATATAGTGAAAAAGGAGCGGGGCCCGCTCCGAAATCCCGACTACGGAGGTCTGCAGATGCCTGTTTCCGAGAACCGCAAACGGATGAAGAACCGTCCGAACGCCAAAAACCCCCCGAAAAAGAAAAAGATCAACCCGACCCCGTGGATCGCGCTCGCCGCCGTCGTACTGATCGCCGGCGCTCTGATCGCCCTGTTCACGGTCAAGCCGTGGCGGAAGGATTATTACGCGGATATCGAGATCGCGGGCTACGGAACGGTCACCGTCTTCCTCGACGGTCACGCCGCGCCGATCACCGTCAAGAACTTCGTTTCGCTCGCCGAATCGGGGTACTATAACGGCGCGACCTTCCACCGGATCATGAAGGGCTTTATGATGCAGGGCGGCACGGGCGACGGTACCGCGAAGAAGATCAAGGGCGAGTTCAAAGAAAACGGCGTGAACAATCCCTTGAAGCACGAGCGCGGCACGATCTCGATGGCGCGGGCGAACGACTACGACAGCGGGAACTCCCAGTTCTTCATCTGCCAGACCACCGAGAAGTGCGCCCATCTCGACGGCGCCTACGCAGCGTTCGGGCACGTGACCCGGGGGATGGAGATCGTGGACGAGATCTGCAATTCCGCGAATCCGACCGACAACAACGGCACGATCCCCGCAAGCGAACAGCCGGTGATCGTTTCGGTCACCATCCGCAAACCGTAACAAAGGGAGGATCTTATGGGAACCGAACTGCAAGACCGGGCGCGGGAGCTTTCCGACCTGATCCGAGGGGCGAACCGGATCGTTTTTCTCGGCGGGGCGGGCGTCTCGACCGAGAGCGGCATCCCCGATTTCCGCGGGAGCGGCGGGCTCTACACCGAGCAGGCGAGCATCCCGCCCGAGGTGATCCTCTCGCACACCTTTTTCCTCAACCATACCGAGGAATTCTACCGCTTTTACCGTGAAAAGATGCTCTTCCCCGACGCGAAGCCCAACGCCGCCCACAAGGCGCTGGCGGAGCTTGAAAAGATGGGCAGGCTGACGGCTGTTCTGACCCAGAATATCGACGGTCTGCACCAAGCGGCGGGATCGAAACGGGTGATCGAGCTGCACGGCTCGGTGCTCCGCAACCGGTGCGTTTCGTGCGGGAGGAGCTATCCCCTGTCGTTCATCACCGGGAGTACAGACGTCCCGACCTGCCCCGCCTGCGGGAACGTGATCAAGCCCGACGTGGTTCTGTACGAAGAGCCGCTCAACGAACAGGATCTGATCGACGCGGGACGGGCGCTCTATTCCGCCGACCTTCTGATCGTCGGCGGCACGTCGCTTACCGTCAACCCGGCGGCGGGTCTGGTCAACTATTTCCGGGGGAACGAGTTCGTCATCATCAACCGCGATCCCACCCCCTACGACCGCGCGGCGACCCGGATCTACCGCGATCCGATCGGGCGGCTGCTCGGCGAGGCGGTCGCGCTTCTCTGACCCCTCCGACGGGGGTTTTCAAGAAAAAACTTTCGTGATCTTATCGAAACGTCCTCTCCGATACCCGCAAACCGGGCGGCGGAGGGGGCGTTCTTTTTGCGTCCCGGGCATAGGGGATGACGCCCCGGCATAGGATGTTCCGATATCGGAAACGGAGGGGCACGGATGGGCAGACGGTTTTATCGGGACCTTGTGATCCTGTCGCTCTCCTCGCTTTTCATGCGCGGCGCAGGGGTGATCTGGAGCGGGTACCTGTCCCGGAGGATGGGCGCGGGCGCGATGGGACTGCATTCGGTTCTGATGAACCTCTACGGCTTTGCGGTCACGGTCGCCGTCGCGGGGATCGGGCTCGCCGTCACGCGGCTGGTCTCGGAATGCGAAGAGAGGGGCGACCGGGCGGGGACGTTTGCGGTCGTGCGGCGGTCGCTCTGCTGCTCTCTTGCGTCGGGCGGGGGAACGGCGCTGGTTCTGCTTCTGTTTGCCGGTCCGTTCGGTGGATTTCTGCTCGGGGACGCTTCGACCGTGCCGCTCGTCCGCGCCCTCGCTCTCCCGGTCTTCACACTCCCGGTCTCGGCGGTCTTTACGGGTTATTTCGCGGCGAAAAGGCGGGCGCGGATCACCGTGGTCGCGGGGATCGCGGAGCTGTTTCTGCGGATCTTCTTCACCCTCCGTCTGCTCTCCCCCGCCCCCTCCTCCGACGCGGACGGGGTGTTCCGGCTCCTGCTCGGCGGCGGATTTGCCGAAGCCCTCTCCGCCGTTCTGCTCGCCCTGTTCTATCTTGCCGGCCGCCGCAGGGAAAAAGCCGCAAACGGCGTCGGGCTGACCCGCCGGATCCTTGCGATCTCGGTGCCGATCGCGCTGTCGGGGTGTCTGCGCGCGGGACTGTCGACCCTCGGGCATCTTCTGATCCCCTTTTCGCTCTGCCGGAGCGGGATGGATCGGGCGGCGGCGCTCGCCTCCTACGGCACGCTTGCGGGGATGGCGCTGCCGGTCGTGCTCTACCCGATGGCGATCCTCTCGTCGGGCGCGGCGCTGCTGGTCCCGGAATTCGCCCGCCTGAAAGCCGCGGACGACCGTGCGGGGACGGTCGCGCTGGCAAAGCGGTCGCTGTTCGTCACGCTGGCGTTTTCCGGCGGGTGTTTCGCTCTGCTCGCGGCGTTTGCGGATCCCGTCGGGCGGGTACTGTTCGGCTCCGGCGACGCGGGGCGCTTCATATTCTACCTTGCGCCGGTCGTGCCTGTCATGTTCCTCGACCATATCGCGGACGCCGCCTTAAAAGGAATCGGGGAGCAGGTGGCGGTCATGTGGATCAACATCGCGGATTCCGCCCTGACCGTCCTTCTGATCCTCTGTCTTCTTCCGCGCTTCGGGATCGTCGGCTATATCCTGATGATCGCTCTGACAGAGGTATTCAACTTCGCGCTCTCGCTTTGGCGGCTGATGCGGAAAACGGGGTACAGACCCGCCCTTCTGCGCGCCGTGCCTCCCCTGCTCTTCGCGCTTCTCTGTCTGCTCTTTTCCCGCGCCGTGCTCGCGGGAGACGTCGGCTCGGTCCCGTCTCTTGCGCTCGGGGGCGCCGCGGGGCTTTCGCTCTATCTGCTCCCCTTTCTTCTGTTCCGGCGGCGGTCGAAAAATGCGCCGAGACCTTGACAAAGCCGAAAAGAAAAGATATAATAAAATATCATATTGTGCGCTTGCGCGTATCACGCTTTGTGAGGAACGAAATGGGCCCCCGGAAATTGCTGAAAGAGAAACTGGATAAGGTGAAGACCGAACTCGGAGAGATCCGCGACTCGGTCTTGTACGACGTGCACGCCTTCCGTGAGCGCGACCCCGCCGCCGCGTCCGACGCGGAGGTCCTCCTGCTCTACCCCGGTATGCACGCTCTGCTCTTCCACCGTGCCGCGCACGCCCTGCACGAGAAGGGACACACCCTTGCGGCGCGGGCGGTCAGCCAGGGGGCTCGGTTCATCACCGGCATCGAGATCCACCCCGCCGCCAAGATCGGAAAAGGCGTGGTGATCGACCACGGCGCCGCCGTCGTGATCGGCGAGACCGCAGAGGTCGGCGACAACTGCACGATCTATCAGGGAGTGACCCTCGGCGGTACCGGGAAGGACACCGGGAAACGCCATCCCACGATCGGAAACAACGTGCTGATCGGCGCGGGCGCGAAGGTGCTCGGTCCCTTCAAAGTCGGGGACGGAGCGCGGATCGCCGCGGGCGCCGTGGTGCTTGAGGAAGTGCCGGAGAACTCGACCGCGGTCGGTATTCCCGCCCACGTCGTCAGACTCCGCGGCAAGAACGGCGGATGCGGGGACCTCGACCAGATCCACATCCCCGACCCCGTGGAACAGGAGATCTGCCGACTCGGCAAACGGGTCGCGGAACTCGAAAAGAAGATCGCGGAAGCCGAAAAAAAGAAGGACGGAAACTGACCCATGCTGCTCTACAATACCCTGACCCGCACCCGAGACGAGCTGGTCCCGCACGAAGACGGAAAGATCCGGATGTATACCTGCGGACCGACCGTCTACCATTTCGCACACATCGGGAACCTGCGTACCTATATGATGGAGGACGTCCTGGAAAAGGCGCTCCGCTATCTCGGCTACGACGTGACCCGCGCCATGAACATCACCGACGTCGGGCATCTGACGAGCGACGCCGACGAGGGCGAGGACAAGATGGTGAAGGGCGCGAAGCGCGAACACAAGACCGTGCTCGAGATCGCGAAGCAGTACACCGACGCCTTCTTTGCCGACTGCGAGAAACTGCATATCAAGAAGCCCGACGTCGTGGTCCCCGCGACGAGCGAGATCTCCGAGTTCATCCGCGTGATCGAGCGGCTGATCGAGACCGGCTATGCCTACGAAGCGGGCGGGAATATCTACTTCGACACCTCGAAGCCCAAACAGTACAACGTCTTCCACGACTTCGGCGAGGAAGACCTCGAAGAGGGCGTCCGCGAGGGCGTCGGGGTCGATTCCAACAAGCGGAACAAGACCGACTTCGTTCTCTGGTTCACCAAATCCAAGTTTGAGGATCAGGAGCTCAAATGGGAGTCCCCCTTCGGGCTCGGATATCCCGGCTGGCATATCGAATGCTCCTGCATCTCGATGAAATACCTCGGCGAGTATCTCGACCTGCACTGCGGGGGGGTGGATAATATTTTCCCCCACCACACCAACGAGATCGCACAGAGCGAGGCGTACCTCGGACACCCGTGGTGCGGAGCGTGGTTCCACGTCGCGCACCTGAATACCGCGAGCGGGAAGATGTCGAAATCCAAGGGCGAATTCTTGACCCTCTCGCTGCTCGAATCCAAGGGGTACGATCCGCTTGCCTACCGTTTCTTCTGCCTGCAGTCACACTACCGCAAGTCGCTGGTCTTCACCTACGAGAATCTCGACAACGCGGCGGGCGCGTACGCGAAACTGGTCGCGAGGATCGCGGCTCTCGACAGCGACGGAGAGTACGACGAAGCGGGCGCCAAGCCTTACCTCGACGCCTTCCGTTCCGCGCTTGAAAACGACCTGAACACCTCGCTTGCCGTCACCGCGGTCTACGACGTGCTGAAAGCCCCGCTGAACGGCAAGACCAAGCGCGACTTGATCGCGAAGTTCGACACCGTCCTGTCGCTCGGGCTGCTCGAGGCGGCGGAGAAAGTCAAGGAGAAGGAAGCGCCGAAAGCCGACGATCCGAGACGCGCCGAGATTGAAAAGATGATCGCCGCCCGCGCCGAAGCCAAGAAGCAGAAAAACTATGCAGAAGCCGACCGCATCCGCGCGGAACTGTCCGCGATGGGCGTGACGCTGACCGACACCAAAGACGGAACCACCTACACCATCGCATAACGCCTCGCGCCCGGAGACCCCGGGCGCGATTCTGTAAGAATGGAGAGAACGATATGATCCGCGTGACCGTACCCGCAGAAGCGAACGGGCTTCCCCTCGCGCTCTGGCTGTCCCGTATGGGCTATTCCGCGATCCTTCCCTGCGGGGGCGCGGGGCGGTGCGGGAACTGCCGCGTCTCTCTTTTGTCGGGCAAGTTGCTCGACGTGGACGATCCGACGAAAGAACTGCTCCCGGACGAACACGGCGAGGTCCGCGCCTGCCGCGCGCTGATCTCGGGCGTCGAGACCGTCGTCGGCATCCCCGACGGCTGGGACGCGCCTGGGGCGGGCGAGGAACGCCGGTACTATCCGACGGGGGCGCTCGATATCGGGACCACCACGCTGGCACTCCGGCTACGGGGCGATGACGGCAGGATCACCGAGCTCACGGCGCAGAACCCCGAGAGCGTGTTCGGCGCCGACGTGGCGAGCCGGATCACCGCGACCGAGGAAAAGGGGGTCGAGCCCGTCCGGGCGTGCCTTCTGAACCGGCTCCGCACCCTGCTCGGCAGATGTAGGGTCGGGCGGCTCTCTGTCGTCGGGAACCCGACTATGATCCATATTTTCGCCGGGGTCTCCCCCGCGTCGATCGGGATAGCTCCGTTTACCCCCGTCTTTTCGGGAAGCAGGGAGATCACGGGCGAGTCGATCGGACTGCCGGTCGAAACGGTGGTCCTGCTCCCCGCGATAAAGGACGCGGGATATCTCGGCTCTGACCTCGTCGCGGGCGCCGCGGCGTCGGGCGTGCTGGATTCCCCCTGCCCCGCGATCTACCTTGATCTCGGCACCAACGGCGAGATCCTGCTCTCGACCGGAAAAGAAAACGGCGGGCACCTCTACGCCGCGTCGTGCGCGGTCGGTCCGTGCTTTGAGGGCGCGGGAATCTCCTCCGGCGCGGGCGGGATCCCGGGCGCGGTTTCGCGAGTGAAAAAGCAAGACGGCGAATTCGTTTTCTCGACGGTCGGCGGTCTTGCCCCGATCGGGATCACGGGCAGCGGGCTGATCGACCTGTTCGCCGTTCTGCTCGAAGACGGAACGGTCGCGCGGGACGGGCGCCTTGCGGAGCCCTTTACCCTGACGGGGAGGCAGACCTACCCCGACGGAACGCTCTCCACGCCCTTCGAGACCCCGGTCACACTCGATCAAAAAGACGTCCGCGCCGTGCAGACCGCGAAAGCCGCCGTGCGCGCGGGGATCGCCGCTCTGCTCCACGCCGCGTGGATCGACCCCGACGAGGTAGGGACGGTGCTGATCGCCGGAAGCTTCGGTCGGTATCTCGACCCCGCGTCCGCCGCGAAGATCGGGCTTCTGCCGGAACAATGGGCTTCCGACGCGAGGGCGGTCGGGAACGCCGCGCTCGAGGGAGCGGATCTTGCGCTGTCGTCCGAGGACACGCGGGAATCGGTCAAACGGATCGCGACAACTGCGCACGCCGTCGACCTCAATTCCTCCCCCGCGTTCCGCGAATCGTTCCTCTCGCAGCTCGATTTCTAAACAAAAAAAAACGCGGCGCCCGAGCGGGCGCCGCGACGGTTTATAGGATCAGTTGTTTTCGGGGGTCTCTTCGGCTTTGGGCTCCTCGAGCGCCGGTTTGTCGTCGGTCTTCGGAGTCTCGGGCGCGATCTTGCCCTTCTTCCTTTTCGCCTTCGCTTCGGGGGCGGCGGCGGGAGCTGCGGGAGCCGCCTTCTTCAAAGCGGGATTCTTATCCTCTGCTCTCACGTCGACGCTGCGGACGGCGGAACGCAGGAAGCGGATCTTGGTGCGGTCGCGGCTGGTCTCGATGGTGATGGTCTCCTCTTTGATCGAGACGATCTCGCCGATGATGCCGCCGATGGTGGTGATCTCGTCGCCGACCTGCAGGGCGTTACGCATCTCGTTCGCCTGTTTCTCCTGCTTTTTCTGCGGACGGATCAGGAAGAAATAGAAAAAGACGAAAATGACAACGAGCCCGATGATCCAGATCCAGTTGGACCCGGCGGACGTTCCCTCGGCAAGAAGAAATGAATGAAGCATGGGGACTTTCCTTTCGTGTTTTATAATCAATTCAGTATTATAACAGAAGAAAACCCCGATTGCAAGTCTTTTTCATAAAAAAACGGAACGGTCGCGCGACCGTTCCGTTTTTTTATGAAAAAGACTTGCAATCGGGGTTTTCTTCTGTTATAATA
>JAGCYR010000238.1 GCA_017960705.1 Clostridia bacterium
GCCAGCTCCCGGAGCTTCTCCGAGAGGGCGGAAGGAAGATCGGCGGGGACGCGCGTTTTAGCGCCGCCACCGTAGTTTGTCTCGTAGTCGTAGAAGTCCGCGCCGGAGAACAATTCTCCGGGAGGAGACGCGACCGGAACGCCGGATTCGTCCTCCAGCACCCCGACCTCGATCTCGCGACCGCGGATCAGCGGCTCGAACAGGACCTGTCGGTCGGTCTTTTGCGCCGCCTCGATCCGTTCTGCCAACTCGCTTCGGTCGCGGGCGATCCCTGCGCCGATTGAACTGCCGGAGCGCACCGGCTTGACGAACACGGGATAGCCGAGCGCGGCTTCGACCCGCCCGATCGTGTCGGGGGCGACGGTCTCGGAGAATCCGCCCGCGACCGGGATCCCGACGGCGGACAAAACCGTCTTGCAGAGCTGCTTGTTCATCGCGACGGCGCACGCTTCGGCGCCCGATCCCGCGTAGGGGACGTCGAGCAGATCGAGCATGCCCTGCAGCCGCCCGTCTTCGGTCTCGCCCCCGTGAACGGCGGGGATCACACCCGAAAGAGGGAAAAACCCCCGGGGATCGTGCGTTAAAACGCCGCCCCGGACGAGATCGGCGGGAGAGAGAAGCGAAGAGTCGCCCGCAAACGAGCCGTCTCTGACGGAGTCTGAGGGACCCCGGCAGACGAACTGCCGACCGTCCCGATCCATGTAGATCGCGAGGCGGGGGATCCGCTGCCGGTCAAGTTCGCGAAGGATCGCGGCGGCGGAGAGAAGCGAGACGTCGTGCTCGTTGCTTTTACCGCCGAACAGGACGCCGAGGATTGGCTGCGCCATAGTCGCCCCCGAAGAAAGGATTCCGCTTGCGCGGTCCTTCTATTCTATGCGGGGAGCGGCGGGGCGGTTCAGGGACGGGAGAGGATCGCGATCCGCGGGTTACCGCCGTAGTCCAAGCGGATCACGGGCGGGCATCCGGCGTCCGAGAAGATCTCGGTCACGGAGTCCTTTTGATCGTAGCCGATCTCGAGCAGGGCGATCCCGCCCGGGACGAGCAGAGAGGGCAGCCGTCCTGCAAGTTCGCGGTAGAAATCGAGTCCGTCCTCGCCCCCGTCGAGCGCCGCGGTCGGTTCATGCAGAACCTCGGGCGAGAGCGTCGGGATCACGGAACGGGCGATATAGGGAGGATTGCAGAGGACGGCGTCAAAGCCGGAAAGATCGGCGGGCAGAGCGAACAGATCGGCGCACACGACGGAGATCCGACCTGAGACGCCGTTTCGCTCCGCGTTCTCTTTTGTCAAGGCGACCGCCGCCGGGGACAGGTCGACCGAAACGCAGGTCAGGTCGGGACGGTTCGCGAGCACCGAGATCCCGATGCAGCCGGAGCCGCAGCAGAGGTCGGCGACGCGGGCGTTCGCGGGGATCCGCCTGATCGCCTCTTCGACGAGCAGCTCCGTGTCGGGGCGCGGGATCAGGACGTCCGGCGTCGCCCGGTAGGTCTCGCGGAAGAACGCGGTCTCCCCGAGCAGGTAAGCGAGCGGAACGCGGTCGAGCCGCCGGGCGAGCAGATCTTCGAGCGCGGGATCGGTGCAGTCGGGATCTCCGCCGATCAGACGGTGGACGGGCAGACCCGCGACGTGCGAAAAGAGCAAACGCGCTTCGGTATCTGCTTCTTCGATCCCCGCTTCGGACAGCCGCCGGCGGAGCTCAGAGAGTTTCATCGGGGGTGTTTTCGGCGGGGGCTTCTTCCGTCGCTTCGGGCGCGGGCTTGTCTTCCGCAGGCGCCGCCTCGGCGGTCTCCGGCGCTTCCGCGGGAACGTCTTCGGCGAGGGTTTCGTTCTTTTCGGCGCCGGCATCCTCCGCTTTCTCTTTCGGACGGTAGGTCACGGCTTCGCGGTCGTAGTCGGGGAAGGCGTCGATATGCGCGTACTTCAGGGCGGTGATGGCGACCTCGAGTTGCTTTTCGTCGGGCTCGCGGGTCGTGATCCGCTGGAACCAGAGACCGGGGGCGGAGAAGATCTTCGTCACGATATTGTCGTGCTTGCCGGCGAACATGATATACTCGAATCCGATCCCGACCACCAGCGGCAGGACCAGAAGGCGGATGCCGGTATAGAGCAGGTGGTTGCCGATCACTTCGGGGGGCAGGAAGATCCGGAGCAACACGCCGATCACGATCCCGAGCGCCAGCATCACGAAGAGGAAGCTGGTGCCGCAGCGCGGGTGGAAACGGGTGTGCTTTTTCGCGTTTGCGGGGGTCAGTTCGTCGCCCGATTCGTAGCAGGCGATGCTCTTGTGCTCCGCGCCGTGATACTCGAAGGTGCGGCGGATATCGGGCATCAGGGAGACCAGCACTAAATATATAAGGAAGAAAGCGATCTTGATCGCGCCCTCGATCACGGCGCCCCAGATCCCGAGCGAGACGTTGAAGAGCCGCTCGATCCCCGAGACCGCGACCTTCGGGAGGAACAGGAAGAGCGCGACGGCGAGCAGGACCCCGAGCACCGTCGCTACGACCGAGACCGCGGCGAACGCGGATTTGGAGGGGGCGTCGTCCTCCTCGGACGCGGCGACCTCCGCCGAGGCGGTCAGCGTCTTCATGCTGAGGATCAGCATCTCGACGAAGTTGACCACGCCCCGCACGATCGGAATATTCAGGATCTTGTGTTTTTTGCGTACCGAAACGAACTCGTCCGGGATGACGGTGATCGATCCGCTCGGGAGGCGGCAGGCGGTCGCCGTGCGCGTCCCCGCCTTCATCATCACGCCCTCCAGAACGGCTTGCCCGCCGACCTGGTTCAGACGGCAGTTCTTCGGTTTTTTCTTTCTCATCATAAAGCCCGTCGCTTTCCTTATCTTTCCTGCCGTAAAACGGCTGTTCCGACCAATATTATACCATAGAAAAAAGCCAAAAGAAAGGGCGTTTTTCAAAAATCCCCTCAAAATTGAAAAAACCCGAAAAAAATTTAAAAAAGGGCTTGACAAAAGGAGCGGGAGATAGTAAAATAGAAAAGCTCGCCCCGAAAGGGAGGCAGCTTCCGGAAGGGACGCGGGCGCACGATCTTTGAAAATTGAACAACAGAATTTCAAGCACC
>JAGCYR010000239.1 GCA_017960705.1 Clostridia bacterium
AAAACCTGACGAAAACAAAACGGAAACCGCACTCGCCCCCTATCCGCTGCCCCCGATTTCGGGAGTCGGACAAGGGGGCTTTTTTGTATCTCTTTTGTAAACTTTCGACGGTTTTTCGCGGGGGACGGTTGTTTTTTGGTTCATTTTGTGATATAATAGAATATCTTGTAAATTTTTCGGAGCTCGTATGAAAAAAACCAAACGCGTTACTCTGTCGGTCCGATCGATCCTTCTGATTACGCTGGCGCTCCTGCTGCTGAACGGGGCGATCGGCGCGTTTTTGGCGTTCCGTTCGCGGACCACGATGCGCAACGTCATCGACAACCACATGCTCGGCGTCGCCAAGACCGCCGCTACCATCCTGAACGGGGACGAGCTCGCCGCCCTGACCGAAGACGACATCGGAGGTCCGCGGGAGAAAGCGCTCTTAAACAAACTCAAATCGTTCAGTGACAACCTGGATTTCAAATACATCTTCGTCGTCCGCAAAACCGAGGACGGACATTTCATCTTCATCACCGACGCCGACCCGGTGGATCCCGCCCCCTTCGGCGAATACGTCACCGAATCCCCCGCCCTGCTCTCCGCGGGAAACGGGATCCCGGCGGTCGACGCGAAAGCCATCGAGGACCGCTGGGGCAAGTATTATTCGACCTACTGCCCGGTCTTCTGCTCCGACGGGTCGATCGGGGGGATCGTCGGCGTTGATTTCGACACCAACTGGTACAAAAACCAGATGACCCGGAACGTGATCTACCTTCTGCTCGCGGACGCCGCCGCGCTGATCGCGGGCGGGGGCATGGCGCTGCTGCTCACCGCGCGGCTCCGCAAACGGCTTGAAGAGCTGAACGGCGAGGTCGACGCGCTCTCGGAGAATCTCGGGACGCTGATGGAGGAGATCTCGAGCGACGCGCGGTATTCGGTGATCGCCCCCGCGACCGCCCCGCTCCCGGACGGAAAGAGCGGGAAGGACGGCGGCATCGAAAAACTCTCGCGGGACGTCGCGACCCTTCGCCTTAACCTCAAACGCTTCATCGATTTCGTCCACGCGCAAGCGTATATCGACGGGATGACGGGGGTCGGCAACAAAGCCGCCTACCTCGAGCTGGTCAAGGAGATCAACGACAAGATCGCAGCCGGGACCGCCGCCTTCTCGATCGCCGTCTTCGACGTGAACGGGCTGAAAAGCATGAACGACGACTACGGGCACGAGACCGGCGACCGGATGCTCGTCGGCGCGGCGGAGTGCATTCAGCAGGTATTCGGAGGTGAAAACGTCTTCCGCATCGGCGGGGACGAATTCATCGCCGTACTGCCCGACTTTACCGCCAAAGACGTGGAAGAGGCGTTTGCAAAACTCGATGCCGAGACCGACCGGGCAAACCGGAAAAAGGATCCCGCCGACCGTGCGGTAGTCTCCTTCTCGAAGGGCGCCTCCACCTTCACGCCGGGCGTGGACGGGGAGTTCCGCGTGGTCTTCAAACGCGCCGACGAGGCGATGTACCGCGACAAGGACGCCTATTACCGCGAGCACTACGACCCGCGGCGGCGCACCTGACGCACCCGCTTTTTTCAAAACGATAAGAGGTAGCAAAATGGAAACGAAAAACCGCTCGTTTATCCGTACTCTTTCGACGGCGCTCCTGCTCGCCGTTCTGCTCTTGACAACCGCCTTTACCGCCCTCTCCTCCGCCGACGGAGAGGGAGCGCCGGGGCTTGACTATACCGGGCTCGGGGACGGCTTCTCCGCCATTCTCTACGACAATTCGAACGGGCTTCCCACCTCGGAGGCGAACGCCATCGCACAGACCGAAGAGGGGCTGCTCTGGATCGGGTGCTACAGCGGACTGATCCGCTACGACGGCAACGAGTTCTACCGCTACAGTACGCAAGCCGGGATCGCCAGCGTGATGAGTCTCTACGTCGACAGCCGCGGGCGCCTCTGGATCGGCACCAACGACAGCGGGATCGCGACGTTCCGCGACGAGACCTTTACCTTCTACGGCAAGAGCGACGGGCTTCCCTCCGCGTCGGTGCGTTCGATCACCGAGGACGGAAACGGGAACGTCGTGATCGCGACCACCAAGGGGCTCGCCGCGATCGACCCGAGCGGGAACCTGCACATGATCGACGACGCGCGGGTCAACGGCGAGTACGTATGCGAGATCGTCACCGGCAAGGACGGGATCGTCTACGGCGTGACGCTGGAGGGCGATTTCTTCACCGTAAAGGACGCCCGCGTCGACGACTACTTCCCCTCCGAGGGGATCATCCCCTATAAGATCAATACCGTCTATCCCGATCCCGACCGTCCGGGCTACGTCTATCTCGGCGAAAACAGCGGCGGTCGGATCTTCTACGGCGACCTGACGAACAATCTCGCGGGCTACACGACCCTCTCCGCAGACCCCGAGAGGACGATCAACGCCATCCGGAAGATCGGTTACGGCGACGGGCAGCACATCCTCTGGATCGCCGCCGACAACGGCGTCGGCTACTTCGACACGGACGGGGTCTACGTCGAGCTTTTGAACCTCCCGATGAACAACTCGATCGATCACATCATGCAGGACGGCGAGGGCAACCTCTGGTTCACCTCGTCCCGGCAGGGGATCATGAAGATCGTCGGCAACCGCTTCACGAGCGTCTCCGCGCGGGCGAAGCTCGATCCGCTGGTGGTCAACAGCACCTGCCTCTCGGGGACCGACCTGTATCTCTCGACCGATACGGGGCTCTTCGTCGTGGACGAGAACTACGACGTCAAGGCAAACGCGGCGACGGTCGAGCTTGCGGGCGTCCGCATCCGCTGTGCGAAGACCGACGACCGGGGGCGCATCTGGCTCTGCACCTACGACAAGATCCACGGGCTGGTCTGCTACGATCCCGCGACCGACACCCTCTTCAATCTGGACGCGGAAACGGGGGGTATGGCGTCCAACAGCGTCCGGATGCTGACGTTTCTCTCCGACGGAACGCTCGCCGTGGCGACCAACGGCGGGGTCAACCTCCTGAAAGACGACGCCGTGACGAGTACGATCGGGCGGGCGAACGGCATCTCCAACCTTGAGATCCTCTGCATCGAGGAAGGCAGGAACGGCGAGCTCTACTTCGGCAGCGACGGCGACGGCATCTACGTCTGGTCGGGCGGGAGCGTCCGGCGGATCGGTTCGGAGGACGGGCTGCTCTCCGAAGTGGTCCTGCGGCTGAAGCGCGACCCGGTCGACCCCGATCTGATCTGGGTCGTGACCAGTAACTCGCTCGCCTACCTGAAAAACGGGGCGGTCACGACGCTGACCGACTTCCCCTACTCCAACAACTTCGACCTGTTCTTCGACGTCTCGGGCAACGTCTGGGTACTTTCGAGCAACGGCATCTACGTCGCGAAGCGGACGGATCTGCTCTCGGGCGAGCACTTCTCCTACACTCACTACGACAAGGAGAGCGGGCTTCCCGGCATCGCGACCGCCAACTCGTACAGCTATCTCGACGGGGACGGCACGCTCTACGTCGCGGCGTCGACCGGAGTGTTCAGCGTCAATATCAACAAACGGCAGAACGAGGTCGAAAACGTCCGTCTCTCGATCCCCTTTATCTCGGTGGACGGGAAGAATATCTGGCTGCACGGGGAGGAAAAGATCCACGTCCCGGCGAACTGCAAGCGTCTCAACATCTACGCCAACGCCTTTACCTATTCGCTGAACAATCCCCACCTGTCCTATCAGCTTGAGGGATTCGACTCGGCGCCGGTCTATCTGACCAAACAGGAGATGACGAGCG
>JAGCYR010000240.1 GCA_017960705.1 Clostridia bacterium
ATACCGACAGCATCGCGGACAACCTCGAACGCGTGAGGGGATATTCCGAGGACTCGATCCCGGTGCTTTCGTCCAAGGACGGAAACGTCATCGGCGTCATCACGGCGCAGGACCTGACCGAGGCGGTCAAATCCGACCTCGGCGAGGACTACGCGAAACTCGCGGGTCTGACCGACAGGGAAGATATGAAGGAACCGCTTTTCCGCAGTATAAGAAAGCGGATCCCGTGGCTGCTCGTCCTTCTTGTGCTCGGCATCGCCGTCTCGACGGTGATCGGGATGTTCGAGGGGGTCATCAGCCAGATCGCCCTGATCGTCTGCTTCCAATCCCTGATCCTCGATATGGCGGGCAACGTCGGCACGCAGTCGCTTGCCGTCACCATCCGCGTGGTCTCGGACGGGGCGCTCAAGTTCCGCGAACGGGCGTTCCTCGTTTTGAAAGAGGTGCGGGTCGGCTTCTTCAACGGTCTGATCCTCGGGCTGGGCTCTTTCCTTCTGATCGGGCTGTATATCCATTTCGTCAAGGAGTACGACTGGGTCTTCTCGTTCGCCGCCTCGGGCTGCGTCGGAGCGGCGCTGCTCGTCGCGATGGCGGTCTCGTCTCTGGTCGGTACGGTCACGCCTCTGTTCTTCAAACGGGTCGGGGTCGATCCCGCCGTCGCGTCGGGTCCCCTGATCACCACGGTCAACGACCTGGTCGCGGTCTGCATCTACTACGGCACCGCGTGGCTGTTGCTGATCCGGGTGCTGGCGCTGGTTTAACTCACGCAAAACAAAAAAGACTTGCCGAAACGCAAGTCTTTTTTGTTTTTGAAGATCAGAGAAGATTCTCGACGGCTTCTTTTACTTTTTTCATATCAAAAGTCGGCTCGAAGCGGGATACGACTTTGCCCTCGCGGTCGACGAGGAACTTGGTGAAGTTCCATTTGATATACGCCTTGTCGCCGAACTTCTTGTTGTTCATCTTGGAGAATTTGTTGAGAAGCGCGTTCTTGACCCCTTTGCCGAACCCCTCGAAGGGTTTTTCGGTCGAAAGGAACGCAAAGAGGGGATCGGCGGTCTCGCCGTTGACGTCGATCTTCGCGAATTGCGGGAACTCGGTGCCGAACTTGATCGTGCAGAACTCGTGGATCTCGTCGTCGGAGCCGGGCGCCTGACCCGCGAACTGGTTGCAGGGGAAGTCGAGGATCTCGAATCCCTTGTCCTTCAGCTCCCGGTACATCTCTTCGAGCGGGTCGTAGTGCGGCGTAAACCCGCAGCCCGTCGCGGTGTTGACGATCAGCAGCACTTTGCCCTTGTAGTCGGCGAGCGAAACGTCGTTGCCCTGTCTGTCTTTGACGGTGAAATCGTAAACGGTTTTCATGGCTTTATCTCCTTTTCTTTAATCAAACGATTTGGCGAACTCTCCCGCACGGGACAGATCGTTTTCGGAGGGAAGCCCCTTGTTCAGGAAGATCCAGGACGCCTTGCAATGGAACTCTTTTTCCGAGAGGGGGATCCCGAGGCGTTCGGTCGCCCGGCGAACGGCTTTATAAGTCGATTTGCCCGTGGCGGAGGTGTTCATATTCACGACCTCGCCGATCTTGTCGCGGTTCCGCTCGAGGAACGCCGTGACCTCCCGGTCGACGTTCGCGGCGTACATGGCGTTCAAGAGCAAGAGACGGTCGACTCTTTCGGGCAGGTCTTCGGTGACCGGGAACGCTTCGATCCCGAGAGATTCCGAGACGGCGCCGGCGAGTTTCGCCGTGTTTCCTTTTTTGGAGCGCGTGAAGAAACGGATCGCGGTTTTCATTGTTTTTCCTCCTTGTTCTTTTCGTCGTCAAGTATTTTATAAAGGATCCGATAGAGTTCCGTCGCTTCCTCCGTCGTAAGGCAAAACTCCTTTGCGATACATTCGGGCACGACGAGCGCCGCGTCGCGCAATTCCCGTCCCGCCTTCGTCAGCGAGATGACGAGATTCCGCTCGTCGGCGGGGTCCTTTGCCTTCTCGATATATCCCTTGTCGCGCAGTTTCCGGAGCAAGGGAGCGAGCGTGTTGGATTTCAGGGACAGCGCCTCGCAAAGGACCTTTTCGTTCGCCCGCCCCTTTTCCCACAGCACCATCATCACGATATACTGGGTGTAGGTCAAGTCGAGTTTTTCAAGCAGGGGCTGATATTTCCGCGTGATCAGATTGGAAACGGCGTAGAGCGGAAAGCAGAGCTGGTTTTTCAGGCGGAGCGCCTCGTACCGATCGTCCATTTTCATCACCTCGCTTTAATTATATCGCACGCGACATAATTTGTCAAGGGGTTTCCGAATAATTTTTTCAAAAACCAAAACCCGATCCGAATTTTGGATCGGGTTTGAAAGAATGATTCGGTTTCGTTTCGGTCGTTTTATCGCTTGGCGAGATAGGCGTACCAGCGTTTCACGACGTCGAAGAGCCGCTCGTCGAGGTACGAGAGCGCCGTGTCGGCGACGGGTTCCGGGATCCCGTACGCCGCCTCTGCGATTGCTCCCGTGATCGCCGCGACCGTGTCGCTGTCGCCGCCGAGCGAGATCGCGTTGCGGATCGCGTCCTCGAAATCGGTGCTTTCGAGAAAGGCGACGATCGCCTGCGGCACGGTCTCCTGACAGGTCTCGTTGAACTCGTAGGTCGGGCGGATCTCGTCGAGCGTCGGGGAGAGGTCGTAACCGTATTTGCCCTCGATCTGCTCCCGGATTCTTTTTTTGCATCCGGCGGGATCGTTTCGGAAGCCGGTGCGGGCGAGGACGATCGCGTCGCAGGTCGCGAGCGCGCCCTTGATCCCCTCGGGGTGATTATGCGTCACGGCGGCGGAGAGCCGCGCCGTTTCGTATCCGCCCTCGCTCATCCACCCGCAGGGCGAGACGCGCATTGCCGAGCCGTTGCCGTAACTGTAGTAGGGTTCGCGGTCACCCGAAAACAGCCAGCCGAGAAATCGCCCGCCGTAGCCGGCGTCGGGGTAGAGCCGCCCGAGCCGCTTCATCTCGTCGATGAAGTCGTCGGCGCGCCCGCCCCGCATTACCGCCTCGGCGACGGCGCAGGTCATCACCGTATCGTCGGTAAAGAAACAGTCGTCGCGGAAAAGAGGGAAGTCCTTGGTTTTGATGTTGTCAAATTCGTAAACCGAACCGACGATATCGCCGATGATGGCGCCGAGCATAAGATCACTTCCTTTCGGGGTGCGACCGGATTCGCGTCAGTTAAGGTCGATCGCGGTCAGATGAAATTCGTTTAGTTTCTTTTGTATCGCGTAGAACGCGGAGAAGCGTTTCTGAAAAGACCAATCAATGCCGATCTTTTTCAAAAACCGCTCGAAGCGGCCGTAACGGTAGGTGACCGAAAACCGCGTGTGCGGGGCGGTAAAAAACTGGTAAAACGAGCGGTCGTGACCGAAGCAACGCCCGCCGACGCAACGGAGTTTTTCGCCGTTGTAGTTGACCAACGGTCCGTTGGCGGCTTCGAAGTTCGCTTCACATTCCGCAAGATCGATCCGCCCGACCGTTCCGTCGGGGGCGTCGTAGAGCAATTCGGTCGCCGTGATCTCCCGGATGCTGCCGAGATCGAAGGTCTTGACCGTCTTCTCGTCTTCGATATGATACCACTCTCGGACGGATTCATAAAATGCGTTCCAATCCATCGTAGTTTCCTTTCTCTATCCTACTTAAGAACAAACGTTCGGTACTCCTCGCCCGCAAGGGTCTTCCAGCGGAAGACGCCCCCTTCGAGCGTCATATACCCGCGGGGCGAGTTTTCTTTCGGGATCGAGACTGAGCCGGGGTTCATACAGACGATCCCCGAAACCGTCTCGCAGAGCGGGATATGCGTGTGCCCGTAGAGCAGGACGTCGCCCTCTTTCAAGGGGGGAAGGTTGTCGCGGTTGTAGACGTGCCCGTGCGTCAAGAAGACCGTGCGTTTTCCCTCTGCGAGCAGACAGTATTCCGCGAGGACCGGGAAGTTCAGCATCATCTGGTCGACCTCGGCTTCGCAGTTCCCGCGCACCGAGAGGATCTCTCCGCGGCGAAGGTTCAAAAGTTCCGCGACCTTCTTCGGCGCGTAGCCCTCCGGCAGGTCGTTGCGCGGCCCGTGGTAGAGGATATCCCCGAGCAGGAGCAGGCGGTCCGCCCTCTCCCCCTCGTACGCCGCGAGCAGTTTTTCCGTATAGGTCGCCGATCCGTGCAGATCGGACGCGATCAGGTAGGTTATTTTCTCCAAATGCAGTCCCATGTTTCCCTCCGTGAAGTCGGATCTGTCGGGGTCGTTGTTTCTCTCGGCAAACCGGAATTTAACGACGTATCAAAACGCCTTTCATATACGGCGTTTCGTTGTGCGTTTTATAGATTTCTTTCTTTTCTTTTTCCGTACAGCCAATCAGTATCTTGATTTCGGAGTCTCGCTTCATCAAATCGACGATGCATATGACGGCGTCCACTGTTTTCTTGCCGCTTCCGACCCATACGTCAATTCCCGATCCATCCATAGAGGAAGTATCTTTCAAGTAACCGTAGTCAACCCGATATATGAAATCCGGGAATCTTGGGTGGGCAGATCCTTTTGGTCTGTCGATCACAATTTCGGAAGAGTTTACCAGCTTATCTAACGCGTTCCAGAAATCTTCATTATAATCGTTCACCTTTTTCCTCCTCCAAACCCCGGTTTGTCGCTTCCTGTTTTATTATACTTGAAAAGTGTGAATAATGCAAGCAGATGAAAACGGATTCGACGCGCCCGCAAGCGGGCGCTACCAGCAATGTTCCGCCTAACTGGAGTAAAAAGACAACCACCACGGATGGCGGAACATTAGAGTTTCCGTCGCTCCGCTCCGGAAACTCGGCTGGTTCGAACATCACACATTCAAGCAAACAGAGAGCGAGGGATTGACGCCCCTCGCTCTCTGTTTGGTCGGAGTGACTGGATTCGAACCAGCGGCCTCTTGGTCCCGAACCAAGCGCTCTACCAAACTGAGCCACACCCCGGTATTCTTTTTTCGCAAGGTGTATTATAACACGGAAAAAATGGTTTGTCAAGCAAAAACCGCACAAAATAAAAAGGAAAACGAAAACCCCTTTTGAGAGTGCGATCTACCGAAGGAAATGAATTGCGGGCGAGCCCGCGTGAATTGACGGCTTCGCCGTCGTGAATTGCAAACTCCGTTTGCGTGAATTGCCGCCTTCCCCGAAAAACGGGGAAGGCGGCGTTGATTTAGTCGGCGCAGACGTCTTTGATGACGTCGGCGGCGCGGGCGAGGAGTTCGTCGGGGATATTCAGGGCGGGGGCGAGACGGACCTTATCCTTTGCCGAGAGGCAGAGGACGCCGCGGTCGCGGCAGGCGGCGAGAACTTCTGCGGCGGGTTTGGCGGTTTTGAGCCCGAGCAGCAGCCCCATGCCCGAGACCGACTCGATCCCTTTTGCTCCGGCAAACGCGGCGCGGAGGAAGTCGCTCTTGCGCTTGACCCCGGCGAGCAGCTCGTCGTCGATCCGCGAGAGGATCGAGAGGGCGGCGGCGCAGGAGACCGGGTTCCCGCCGAAGGTCGAGCCGTGATCGCCGAAGCCGAAGACGCTTTTCACCTTTTCACCGAGCAGGGTCGCTCCGAGCGGCAGCCCGCCCGCGAGCCCCTTCGCCGTCGAGACGATATCGGGTTCGATCCCGTAGTTCATGTAGGCGTAGAGTTTCCCGGTGCGCCCGTTTCCGGTCTGCACCTCGTCGACGACAAGACACGCGTCGTTTGCTTTGCACCACGCGGCGACCGCACGGATGAAATCGGGATCCAGCGGAAGCACGCCGCCCTCGCCTTGAATACACTCGATCATCACGGCGGCGACCGGGGTCGCCTTATGCAGCGCGTCGAGCTCTTCCGTCCCCTTGTTCGGGGCGATCGAAGCGAAGCCCTGGGTCAGCGGCTGATAGAGTTCGTGGTAGTGATCCTGTCCCGTCGCGGCGAGGGTGGTCAGCGTCCGACCGTGGAAGCTGTTTTTCATCGTCACGATCGTATAGCGGTTATTGCCGTATTTGTCAGAGGCGTACTTGCGCGCCGCCTTGATCGCGCACTCGTTTGCTTCCGCGCCCGAGTTCGAGAAGAAGACCTTTTTCATCCCGGTTTTTTTGCAGAGCAATTCTGCGAGATCCGCACAGGGGGTGGTGTAAAAAAGATTCGACGTATGCTGGACTTTTCCGATCTGTTCGATCACGGCGGCTTGCCATTTTTCGTCCGCGATCCCGAACGCCGTCACCCCGATCCCGGAGGTCAGGTCGATATACTCGCGCCCGTCCTCGCCGAAGAGCAGAGAGCCCTTGCCCGAAACGATCGCGACCGGGAAACGGTTGTAGGTCCCCGCAACGTAGGTTTTGTCTTTTTCAAATACAGTCATCTTCAGTCCCCGTTCGGTTTTACCATCGTACCGGCGCCCTCGTCGGTCAGCAGCTCCATCAGGATCGAGTGCGGGATCCTGCCGTCCATGATGACCACGCGCTTGACCCCGGCGTTGATCGCCTTGACGCAGC
>JAGCYR010000004.1 GCA_017960705.1 Clostridia bacterium
AACGGGGAGCGCGCGCCCTTAAAAGAAAGCCCGGCAAAAGATCTCATTAAAAACAGCGAAAACGCGCAAAAACAGCAAGAGCAATATTTGCAATATGTTTTTAAAACAATGCAACAATTACAATGGAACTCCGCGCGTATTTGTGTTATAATGTTACAAAAAGGACGCAACGGAATACGGTTTTTGAAACCCGACAGAGCGGTCCTCGCCCTTGTGAGCAAAGCCGGTATGAACGAAAAGCCGGAGCAACGATCCGAACAAACGAGAGGACGATCCATGAAAAGAAAGCTGAAAACGATCGAGGTACTATTGCTTATGGGACTGATGATTTTCGGGCTCGCCGCCTGCGCGCTTGAACCGGCGGAAGTGACCGAAGCGGAGACCGCCGCGGAGACGACCGCAACCGAAACCGAGCCCGCCGTTACGACGGTTAAGGTCACGACGGCGGCAGAGACCGAGCCGGCGGAACCCGCGCCCGAACCGATCACGGTGAAGATCATTGCGGCAAACGTGCAGAACGCCAACTACGACAAGAGCGGAGAGCCGACGCTCGCCTCCAAGTACAAGAAGCTCGCGGACGCGTTCAGCGCGAAGAACCCCGACGTGGTTTTCCTGCCGGAGGCGGGCACGGCGGAAGCCGCCGAGGAGATCCGCAGCCGCATGGCAAACGCCTCGAACTACGAGGTCGTTACGGGCGAGGACTCGAACGTCATGATGCTCTATAACAAAGCGGTCTTCAAACTTGTCGACACCGGCTGCCAAAAGATCGGCTCCGCGGGCGACGCGAACGAATCGAATTACGACCGCTATATGGTCTGGGCGCGGCTGCTCCACAAAGAGAGCGGAACGCCGATGGTGGTCGTTCCGATCCACGTCGACTACGCAAAGAAGGCGTGCAAAGCGCAGATCAACGTGATCGTCAACTACCTGAAGGACAACTTCCCGAAGATCCCGTTCATCCTCGGCGGCGACTTCAACCAAGAGATGAGCGTGATCTCCACGACGGATCTTGCGAGCGAAGGGTACGCCAACGCCGGCACGAGAGCGTCCAAAACGATCAACGGAAGCGAGGCGACCTTCCCCGACAAAGGCACCATCATCGACTTCGTCTGGTACAAGAGCGGACTGATGTACGCCGCGAAGGCGACGAGGTACGAGGTTATCACGGATGCTTTGCCCACGGATCACAGACCTCTCTACGTAGAGATCGCGATCACCAAGCAGCAGTAAACGTTATGAGTTCCGCTCCGCGGAACGTTATGTTTCTCCTGCGGAGGAGTTATGATATCGCCGCTTGCAAGCGGGCGGCGATAACTATAAGTTGACCGCGCCGAGAGGCGCGGTCAACGTTTTTGATGAGGGATGATTCGGGGCGCAAAGGGGAACTTCCGAGGCGCCGCGTGTGCGCGTCAAAGAGAAAGTATCACCGGGAGTATGACGGGACTGCGTCCGGTCGCTTCGTAGAGGAACTTCGCGAGCTTTTCTTTGACCGCGGTTTTCATCGCCGCCCAATCCATACCGTATTCGTCGAGCGCGCGGTTGATCGCGTCGTAGGCGATCTTCTTCGCCTGATCGAGCAGTTCCTCGTTGTCGCGGACGTAGACGAAGCCGCGGGAAACGATCTCGGGCCCCGAAACGATCTCCCTGACGGCGGGATCGACGGTTGCGACCACGGCGAAGAGCCCGCTCTGCGCCAGCGTTTTCCTGTCGCGAAGGACCACCGAGCCGACGTCGCCGATCCCGGACCCGTCGACCAGCACCTTCCCGGCGGGGACCGACGAGGTGAAGCGGGCGCCCTTGCGGTCGATCTCGAGCACCTGCCCGAGCTCGGTCGAGACGAAGATATGATCCGACGGGATGCCCATGAACTCGGCGAGCGCCTTGTTCGCGTAGAGGTGGCGTTCCTCGCCGTGGACCGGCATAAAGTATTCGGGTTTGGTAAGACCGATCATCATTTTCAGTTCCTCGCGGCAGGCGTGGCCCGACACGTGGACGTCCGCGACCGCGTCGTTGACCACGTGGATCCCGGCGCGGACCAGGGCGTTGATGATCTTGCCGACCAGTTTCTCGTTGCCGGGGATCGCCGACGCCGACAGGATCACGAGATCAGACGGGGTCAGCTTGATCTGGTTGTGCTCCGAGAACGCCATCCGGTAGAGCGCCGACATCGGCTCGCCCTGCGATCCGGTCGTGATGATGGTCAGCTGTTCGGGTTTGTAGCGCTTTGCGTCCGCGACGTCGATCAGGACCCCCTCCGGGAGATTCATATAGCCGAGCTCGACGGCGGCGCCGATGACGTTCACCATACTGCGTCCGACGACCGCGACCCGTCTGCCGTACTTGGCGGCGGCGTTGATGATCTGCTGGACGCGGTGGACGTTCGACGAGAAGGTCGCGATGATCAGCCGCTTGTCGCGGTGCTCCATAAAGATCCGGTCGAGCGACAGCCCCACCGTCCTCTCGGAGGGGGTGAAGCCGGGGCGCTCGGCGTTGGTCGACTCGCAGAGCAGGACGCGCACGCCCTCGTCTCCGAGCTGACCGATCCGCACGAGGTCGATCATCTTCCCGTCGATCGGGGAGACGTCGAGCTTGAAGTCGCCGGTGTGGAACACCACCCCCGCCGGAGTGTGCAGCGCGATGCAGCAGGCGTCGGCGATCGAGTGGTTGACGTGGATGAACTCCGCCTTGATCGCGCCGAGCGCGACGGTGTCGCCCGCCTCGACTGTATGAAGCTCGGGTTCGTAGGGAAGGGAAGTCTCCTCCAGCTTGTTCCTGACGATCCCGACGGTCAGGCGGGTGCCGTAGATCGGGGTCCGGAGCTGCTGCAGTACGTAGGGGATCGCGCCGATATGATCCTCGTGCCCGTGGGTGAGCAGGATCCCGCGAAGCCGCGCCTGATTCTTCACAAGGTAGGAAACGTCGGGGATCACCAGATCGACGCCCGGCATATCCTCGTCGGGGAAGGCGAGCCCGCAGTCGATGACCACGATATCCTCACCAAGCTCGACGGCGGTCATATTCTTACCGATCTCGCCGAGCCCGCCGAGCGGGATGATCCGGAGCGTCCCGTCGAAACGGCGTTCGCTCTTCTGCGCCCGGGGCGTTTCCTTGCGCCGGAGGGTCCGCTTGCGGGCGTCGTTCGTCCGCTCGGCCGCGCGTTCGCGCTTGTCCCCCGCGGCTTTGCCGGATCGGAGCGCACCTCTGTCGTCGCGGCGCTTGTTCTGTTTCTGCGCGCGAGCGCCTGCGAGCACGTTTTCACGCCCGGTTTCCGCCTTGGCGTTCGGGCGCGCGTTCTCCCGGCGTTTGCCGGGTTGATTCTGTCCGCGGGAAACGTTCCGTTTCTTTTCGCGGGTCTGTTCTTGTTTCTGTTTTGCCATATTGTCCTTTCTAATTTACGGTCAGTCCGATCAAAAAGAGTACGCCGACGGCGAGCGCCGCGCCGAGTATCGCCCCCGAAAGGAACGCAAGCAGACGGAAGCGGCTCTTCTTCGCCGCGCCGCCACGGCACCCGAGCAGGATCCGGTTCGCCTCCGCGACCATCTCGCGCGGATCGCTCCCCTTATCGGGGACAGGGTTTCGCAGAAGGAAGAACGCCTCCTCGAACAGCCCGCCCCCGGGATTTTTCAGGTGGATCACCCGTTTTTCGCATCCTTTCACCGCACGCACCCCCAAACGATATGTAGAGTTTGCGCGGAACAGAACCGACGTTCCATTGTTGCCCGCCCCGCCTCTCTTTTATGCGGGGACGGGCGTTTTTCGTTTACTTTTTCCGCCTGAAAAACGAGCCGAAGAGGTCGAATACGTTCCCGGTCTTGACGTGATTCGGCTCGACCTTGGCGCGCAGCGGCGTGCGCTGCGGCGTGCGCTGCAGCGTCTTCTCCGGGGCAGGCTCCGCGATCGGCTCCGGCCCCTCCGTTTCGACGGGGATCTCCGGTTTTTCGATCTTTCGGGAGGGGGTTTTCGGTTTTTCGGGCGCGAAACGCTCCTCCGAACGCGCTTGCGGGGCGAAAGAAGGTCTCGTCTCTCTTCCTTCGGGGAGGGGAAGACCGTCGTCGAGCAGGGCGTCGATCGACACGCCGAAGAGCCGACGAAGCGCCAGCAGCGCCCCGGCGTCGGGGTACGAAAGCCCCTTTTCCCAGAGATACACCGCCTGCCGGGTCACGCCCACCGCCTTCGCCAAAGCAGTCTGGGTCAAACCGTCCCGCCGGCGCAGCGCAAGCAACTTTTCACGGAAGGTCATCGCGTCCTCCTTTCCCTTTGCCGTCATTTCTCCCCCTTGGGGAAAACGACGTTCGGATAGTTGTCGAGATACCATTCGCCCTCGATCTTCAAGAGATCAAGGGTCTTGTTCACGGTTTTGCCCTCGTTCTCGCCGACACCGCTTGCCGGAACCGAGATCTTGACGAAGTCGCCGCAGTTCTCGGTCACGGTCGCGCGTGAAAAATCAAAGGTCGCCTCGGCGCCCGGGAGCATCGGAAGGGCTTCGGGATTGGCGTAGAAGCAGAGAAAAACGGTCCGGCTCGTGCCGTCGTCGGCGTATTCAAGAGCGGTGTTCTCGACCAGCGCCGCCAGCCAGCCGCCCGCGCCGTCGCCCGCGAACAGAACCGCGTCGAAGCGTTCGCACATCGAGGGGCTGAAGATCCGTTTGGCGTAGGTTTTCAGGTCGGAAAGCCGGTCGAAGCCGAGTTCGTGCATCGCGTCTCCGTCCACCTCGCGGTAGACGCCGAGTTCGCGCCCGTTTTCAAGATACGGCATCCCGTCGGGCGTGAAGAACAGGCGGATCCAAGGGTCGGCGTCGCCGATCAGCCGCTCTGCCGCGGCGATCGCCTCGCCCTCGTCGGCGGGTTCGATCTTCTTCCCGCAACCGCAGATCGCCGCCGCGAGCAGCGCGATCAAGAGCAGCGCGATCCCCGCTCTTACGATCCCCCGGGCGTGCGCCCGGGGGATGAAGTCAAATCTCTTCATTTTCTTCGGCGGGTTCCTCTTCGGATTCCGCTTCTTCGGTGGTTTCCGCCGGGGTCTCTTCGGTGATCTCCGCCGGTTCTCCGTCCTCGGAGAGCTCGGGGTGCTCGGCGGTCTCGTCGGCGGTGATCTCTTGGTCAAGCTCCTCCTGCGGCTCGATGCGCGACAGGTTGACGATCGCCGCGCCCTCGGAGAGCCGCATCACGATCACGCCGCCCGCGGAACGGGAGTAGATCGGGATGCCAGCGACCGGGATCCGGATGAT
>JAGCYR010000241.1 GCA_017960705.1 Clostridia bacterium
ACTTGCTCACCAGCGGCAAGGTGTGGGATATTGCCGCTTCGCGGCAAATTCCGGTTCCTTTCGGTTATTTCTTCCCCATCCGCAAACACCACCCCACCGCATACCGTCGAATCCCGTTTGACGGTTCGGTTCATCTCGCTTCCCCGCTCCCGCGCAAGCGGCGCTTGACACGGGCAAGCACGTTTTTCTTTACATCGTTCGGCTTTTGTGGTACAATACTCTTGAATACGAAAGGGGGTCGCCTATGACCGTCGGGGAGAAGATACAGTTTTACAGAAAAAAGAGCGGGCTGTCGCAGGAAGAACTCGGTCAAAAGATGCTCGTCAGCCGTCAGACCGTCAGTCTTTGGGAAATGGACAAGACCCTGCCGACGGTCGACAATCTGATCCGCTTGAAAGAGATCTTTTCGGTCTCGATCGACGATATGCTGAACGACGCCGAGCCGTCCGAACCGACCGAGGAGGAGCCGAAGGAGAAATACGTTTTCCGGTACGAGAAGGCGGAACTCGAAGAACTGTCCAAGAAACTGCGTTCCCCGACCCTCAAACTGCTGATTTTCAGTTTGATCTTCGACCTCATGCTGATCGTCGTTTCCTGCGCCGCAAGGGGTGGCTTCACCAACGGGTTGATTTTAGGCGTGTGCCTGCTCTTTACCCTTTTTCTTTATCTGGGGTTTCGCAACGCCCGAAAAACGCAGTCCGCCAACGACGCGACAGTCCTTGAACGCACCTATTTCTACGAAGTTTACGACGACCGTTTCGTCGTCCGGATCACCCGGAACGAAGAGATCGTGACGCTGCGGCAGATCTTATTTTCCGAGGTGAAACAGGTCCGGACTCTTGGGAACGTCCTGCTTTTGGAGAGCGGCGGACAGCACTTTATGTTCAAGCGCGACGCCCTGATCCCCGATTCGGCGATCGCCGCTCTGCAAGCGCCCTCCCCCACGCGCGGGGCGACGCCCGCTCCGCGCGATCGGTACCGGAAACTGTCCGATCTGTTTATCCTCCTCCCGATCTTTTCGATTTTCGCCGGATTTCTCGCCGGCGGGTTCGCCGCCTCGCTGCTCGGCACCGACCGGACGACGTGGGTGTTCTTTCTGTTCCTTCCCGTTCCGCTGGCGGCGATCGCGGTCGGCATTCTGCTGAAGAAAAAGGGACGCCGCTATCAGAAAAACTTGGTCGTCGGGATCGTCACGGCGCTGATCCTTTGCGGGTTGGGTTCGATCCACTTCTGGCTGCCCGATCCCTACACGCACGGGGACGAACCGGTCCTGCGCGCGGAAGAGATGCTCGAGATCGATATTCCGGAATATTCCCGGATCGACACTTTCGATTGGACGAAGGGAACGCAGTCGCCGGGGCGCGATTATATCCTGTCTACCAGCGACGTCCTGTTTGACGAGAGCACCGTCGAGGAGTTTGAAAAGAACCTCGCGGGCGACGCGAAGTGGATCGACCGCATCCCGAACGACCTGATCGGCGTGACCTCGTCCTACTTCGACGCTTTCGACGGCGACTACTATCTCGTCTTTAACGAGGACACAAAGGAGTTCAACGCGCCCCCGGGCGAAAACGGAACCTATACTTTTCTCGGCGTTCTGTGGGACGCGAAAGAAAACGTGATGCGATTGGTGGAATACCGGATCGAGTACGTCAAATAGACGGACCCTCGCGACGATCCGACGGCAAAAGGGACGCCCCTTCCGGGTTGTGTCCCTCTTGCTTTTCCCCCTCCCCCGCGGGTCGCTCTTGACAAAAAACTACAAAAGAGCTACAATATAGCCAACCCGGGGACGGCGCGGCGGCAACGGGCGCGCCCGGGAACGGTGAAACGAGGTGACAAGAATGGTCAAAGCCGAACTGGAGCAACTGGTCGGCAAAGACGAAAAGATCCTTTGGAGCGGCGCGCCGAAACGAAGCGCCTATCTGTGGCGCAGTTTCGTCAACCTGCTGCTTCCCATCGCACTCGTGTGGTGCTGTATCGATATTCCGCTTTTCATTGCGACGGTGGTCAGCCCGGAGGCGGGAGAAGAGGGACCCGGCGTGTTTCTGATCCCGTTCCTTTTGCTTCACATGACGCCGGTCTGGCTGTACCTTTTCACGGCGTTCTTCTCGTTTGCGCGGCTGAAAAATACCGGCTATATCGTAACGGATAGATCCGTCTACGTTTCGGGCGGGGTGTTCGCGCTCAATTCCCAGGTCAAACCGCTGGCGAAACTGTCGACCGTCACGATCAGCCGGGGGCTGATCGACAAGCGGTGCAAGGTCGGTTCGGTCGTCCTGAACGACGATACGACGACCAACGGCGGAAGCGTCAACCGCTACAGCGCAAACTCGCAAACCCTGCTCTTTCTCCCCGATTACGAAGAAGTGTTCACGCTGATCCGGGACGCGCAGGAAAGAGCGTACGCCCGGGCGAACGGAGCGGACGAGTAACCGACCCGACGGATCCGAAAAGCGGGCGCCCCTCCGGGGGCGCCTTTTTTGATGAATTGCCTCCTTCGTCGGCATGAATTGACGCTCCGCGTCGTGAATTGCCGCTTCGCGGCATGAATTGCGCCCCGGCGTGAGACGGGGCGCATTATTCTTGACACCCCTGCCCCGCTCTGCTATAATGGAAAGGAAGATTCGCTTGACTTCCCCGCGCGACCGTGCTATAATGGTTGCGGATGCAACGAACAATCGATCCGCAAGGAGAATAACCGATCTATGGTTCCGATGATGCCGCCCCCGATGCGGCGCGACGACGTACCCCGCGTTCCGCCCCCGAAGAATATCGCAGATCTGCCCCGGTTCCTTCGCGAACTGATCGGGGGCTTTTTCTCGCGGCTCGGGTACATTTTCGCCCTGGTGTGGAAGACGGGGCCGTGGATTTTGTTCGTCAAATCTTTCATCGCTCTGTTCCAGGGCGTGATGCCGATCGTCGGCTCCCTGCTCTCGAAAGAGATCCTGAACGAACTGCAGAAGATCATCGCGGAGCAAGCCGCCGAGAGCGCTACCGGCGCCGCCGAAGGGTTTGCCAAGTGGGCGAACTCCTTTATGGGATCGACGGTGATGTTCCTTTTGATCTTCCTGTTCACCTACCGCATCCTGAACAACGTGATCGGACGGATCAGCACCGCCACCACCCGGATCGCGGGCGAGCTGGTCGTGCGGCACGTCAAGACGCTGATCATGACCAAGGCGGCGAAGATCGACCACGCCTCCTTCGATATGCCCGAGTTCTACGAAAAGCTCGAGAACGCCAACCGCGAGGCGGGACACAGACCGATCGAGATCATCTCCAACTTCTTTTCGATGATCAGTACGGTCATCAGCTTCGTCGGCTATCTGATCATCCTGTCCGCCGATCTCCCGCTCGCCGCCGCGGCAATCCTCGTCGTTTCCTTCCCCTCCGCGATCGTCAACTTCATCTACCGGCGCAAGAACTGGGCGTATATGCGCTTCCGTTCGCGCGACCGCCGCGAAATGAACTACTATTCCGACGTTCTGGTGAACAAGGACCTCGTCAAGGAGATCCGGCTCTACGACCTGTCGGGCGCGTTCATCGACGCCTATCAGTCGGTGTTCAAACGCTACTTCTCCGGTCTTCGCCGCCTGATCATCCACGAGGGGGTCTGGCACGTCTGTATCTCGATCGTGTCGTCGGTCGTCAACTGCGTCTGCTACGGCTTCGTCGCGTGGGGCGTGTTCAAGGGCGACTTTATGATCGGCGACTACTCGCTCTATACCGGGGCTCTGAACCAGATCTCGACCGAGGTCGGAAACCTGATCAACAACTCCGCGTCGATCTACGAAGGAACGCTGTTTATCGATAACCTGCTCGTTTTCCTGCACGAAGAGCAGAAGATCGTCCCCGAGGGCGAGCCCCTGCACGTCAAACGCGGGATCCCGCACACCATCGAGTTCCAGAACGTCAGTTTCCATTATCCCGGCACCGAACGCGACGTCATCAAAAACGTCAACCTCACGCTCCGCCCGGGCGAAACGGCGGTGCTGGTCGGTCTGAACGGCGCGGGCAAGACGACGCTGATCAAGCTGCTGACCCGGCTTTACGATCCCACCGAGGGGCGTATCCTGCTCGACGGCGAGGACCTCAAGCGCTACGATACGGCGGAACTCTACAAGATGTTCGGCATCATCTTCCAGGACTTCGGGCGCTACGCCGTCACGGTCACGGAGAACATCCATTTCGGCGACGTCCACCGCGCCCCGCTCCCCGACGAGATCAAAGCGGCGGCGGAACAGGCGAACGTCGACGAGTACATTTCGCATCTGCCCCAGCAGTACGACACGCCCCTGATGCGTATTTTCGACCGCGAGGGCACCGAACTGTCGGGCGGTCAGTGGCAGAAACTCGCCATCGCGCGCGCCTTCTACAGCACGTCGGATATCCTGATCCTCGACGAGCCGACCGCCTCGCTTGCCGCCATCGCGGAGCAGGAGATCGTCAACACCTTCGACCAGTTGCGCCGGGACAAGACCACCATCTTCGTCTCCCACCGTCTGTCGAGCGCGACCGTCGCCTCGAAGATCGTGGTGCTGGAGTACGGCGAGGTGGTTGAAGAAGGCACCCACGCAGAGTTGATGGAAAAGCGCGGCAAGTACTACGAGCTGTTCTCGACCCAGGCGAAACGCTACGTCAGCGAGGGCGAAAGGATCAACGGCGAAGTCGACGAGCCGGTCCCGGCGCGGGGCGCGCGTTTCCCATCCCGCGACGGCGACGACGCGACCTACGACGCGGGTAGCGACCCCGTCGGGATCTGACGCGGGATTCCCGAAGATTTTTCAAAAAAGGGTTTACTTTCCTATTTGAATCTGTTATAATGTAAACGGTAAAAGACGCCCGCGCGTGCAGGCGTACAACCGAATCAAACGAGAATTTGAACGGAGGAACAATCATGGCAAAGAAGGACGATTCCCTGAACGCTTTTATGGACGTCAGTAAAGACGAGGCGGAGGTTGACGCGTCGAAAAAAGTTCGCGTCGGTATCATCGGGTGCGGCTGGATCGCCGAGACCCACCTGACGAGCTACCTGAAACAGCCCGACGTCGAGATCGTCGCGGGCTGCGACCTGATCCCCGGGAAAGCCGAAGCGTTTTTCAAGGACAGAGGGATCGAGGGCGTCAAGACCGACTACGCCGACCACAAAGCGATGCTCGCGGACAAGTCGCTGAAGCTCGACTGCGTCAGCGTCTGCACCTACAACCGCACCCACGCGATCTGCGCGATCGACTCGCTGAACGCGGGCGTCAACGTCCTGCTTGAGAAGCCGATGTGCGTGACCACCGAAGAGGCGGTAGAGATCATGCGCGCCGAGAAGAAGAGCGGCAAGGTCCTCTCGATCGGTTTCCAGCCGCGTTTCGACGCCAATATGCAGATGATCAAGAAGATCGTGCAGTCGGGCGAACTCGGCAAGATCTACTACGTCCAGACCGGCGGCGGCCGCCGTCGCGGTATCCCCTTCCCCTACGGAACCACCTTCATCGAGGACAAGACCGCGGGTCTCGGCGCGCTGGGCGACATCGGATGCTACTCGCTCGACTGCGTGCTGAACGCGCTCGGCTATCCGAAGCCCCTGACCGTTTCGGGCTACAAGTCCGACTTCTTCGGCAAGGATCCGAACTACTCGGGCTACGTCAAGAAGGGCCATCCCGAATACGCGAAAGTGTTCTCGGTCGACGATTTCGCCGCCGCGTTCATTCGCCTTGAGGGCGGGATCATCCTCGACTTCCGCATCGCGTGGGCGATGAACCTCGATACGTCGGGCGACACGATCATCATGGGTACCAAGGGTTCGCTCCGCATCCCCTCGACCGAGTGTTGGAACGGCTCGTTCGACAAGCCCCTGAAGATCTATCACGAGGTCGCGGGCGAACAGGTCTGCACCGAGATCCCGCTGATCGGCAGCAAAGCCGGTATGCCTTCGCTCTTCGACCAGAAGATCCGTACCTTCCTCGACGCGAGCAAGAACGGCGGCGCCGCTCCCGTTCCGTCGAGCGAGATCCTCTACAACCAGGCGATCCTGGACGGCATCGCGAAGTCCGCGGCGCTGGGCAAAGAGATCGAGATTTCCATCCCGAAGATCTGACGACGCGCGATCGACGGCACAAACCAAACAAAAACGGGCTTGCAGAAATGCGCGGTCGCATGAATTGACGGCTGCGCCGTCGTGAATTGCAAACTCCGTTTGCGTGAATTGTTGCTTCGCAACGTGAATTGCCGCCCGTGCAGATATCTGCACGGGCGGCATTGTTGTTGCAACTGATCTCGTACATACTGAGATCCCCGTATCAAAACTGGTTGTAGATAAATTCCGGCGCCGTCGAGAGATCCGCCCACAGCAGATACAAATACAAAAGAAGCAGCATCCCGACGATCTTCACCGCCATAAGGACCGATGCAACCCTTTCCCTTTTAAAAAACTCGAAAACGTGCTTCATACCAACCTCTTTGTTTTGTATCAGTATTCGACTTTTGAAAAACCGATGTCGCTGACCCGGATCTGTTCGGTCGAAAAGAAATCGACCGAATAGTTCACACGATACACGGCGTTTTCTTCAAGATATACGGCAAGGTCAATATACTCGTCTACCACGTTGCCGTTTGCCCGAAATCTTACCGTGTAGATTCCGGAAGGTTGGGTGTGCAGATAGACGCCCGCCCTGTGCCCGACGGAATCCCACGCGTCCAGGCGCGTCTGATCGTGATCCAGACGCACGTAGAAATTGTTGAACGAGTTTTCATTTGCGCCGGTCGTGAACGTATACGCTCGCTCTCCCGTCTCGGTCACGCCGTCGGAAAGAGCAACGTTGCCGTTGCCGAAAAGATCTTGATAGGTCGTGGTATCCTCGATTGTTTCGCCTTTGTAGAAACTGTAAACGGCACGGTCCAGATACGCCCAGCCCTTCCAGCCCAGGTGCATAATGTCTTTCAGAAAATAGAGTTCGTACTCTTTCTCCGAAAAATCAACCATCGCAACGCTGAACTCGGCGCAAATGTTCCGGATGTTCTGGTAATACGTATTTCTGTCCGCTATCGGGAAGCCGGTGTAATCGTACCATCTTCCGTTGAGGGGCGTACTGACGATCAAAGGTTCGATTCCCGTTTCGCTGCAGACGCGCAGGAACAGTCTCAGGTCGTCGTATTCCAAGGAAACCGCGTAACTGGCGTATATGTTGGAATTTTTCGACGTTTCCAGCGCATCCCGGACGTACTCGTTATAGTACTCGTCGTTTACGCCGAAGTCATTTGTCGTGCAGGACGCCAACCCGGTCTCTTCCGCCTGCTGCAAGAGCGCGTCGAAATCGATCTCCTCCGCCCTTACGTATCGGTCGGTATCCAACGGAGCAAGGTCTTTGAATTCTTTGACGAGCGTATACCTTAATTTGGCGTTCCTGAAGGCATTGTAGGAAAGCATTTCTACGTAGGTCACCGGGTTCAAAGTATGCTTCAAGTACATCGCCTCGTATTTGATCGCTCTTTTCAGCGTTGGCGGATCCGCCTCCAAAAGGGTGTTTACCCGGGCAACCACGGCAGCCTTCGTTTCGTCCGAGATATCATCGTTTTGCAGAAACTCGACGTAGTTGGTTTCTTCAAAACGGCTGCAAAAAGCCTTGTCCTGCACGCCCCCGGACGAAAACCACTGCGGCGAGACGATCAATACGACCTTCTTGTTCTTGATGTTGTTCGCCAGCGCCCCCACGTTGATCGCCTGCGGCAGACTCTGGAGGCTTCCCGCGCCCATCATCACCATATTGAAGTCCGAATATCCCCGGTTGAACAGTGCGGCAGGATACGCAAGATCGTCACTGGAATGGAGTTCCGACGATCCCAAAACGACGATCGAATGTTCGTCGATGATCCGCTCCATAGCATAATCCGAACAGTTCCGCGTGTAGATATTGTTGTCGTACGTCGCTTTATCAATATTGGCGTTCAGTTTGTACCGGATAACGATATCGGTCCCGAGCAGGCAGGAGAGAGAGATAACCAACGCCGCCGCGATTATCAGAAGTTTTTTCACGCGTTCATACGCTCCTTAACAAGGCGGATGATCTTGTTCGCCGTGTTGATATCGGATCTTTGGATCTCCGAGGGAGCGATGATTACGCCGAAGTTTTCCTCAATGGCGAAAAGCAGTTCTGCAAAAGCGAGCGAATCCATCAATCCGGATTCGAACAGATCTTCGTCCAAGTTGTTTTTGACCTCGTCCTCTTCACAGAGTTCCGCCAACAGGTCCAACAGTTTCTCTTCCATTTTCGTTTCTCCTTTATTGATTGGTTAAAGAACGTTTGATAGATAGCCGGAGAATATCAGAAAACCGAACATAACTACGTTCAAATTGATGAACCACGAGCCGGCGACGTACCACTTCTTCTGCCTGTTCCGTTTATAGAAACCGGACTTTTTCTGATAGATTTCGACAAGCGCCAGAATACAGCCGTGATACAGCCCGTACGCTATGTAGTGCCCCTCCAAGCCGTGCCAGACGCCCATAATGAACATGTTCAGGATCAATCCGACCGCCGCTCCCGTCAATCTGCTGGAGAAACGTTTTTTCCTGACCGAGTCGATCATAAAACGCGTAAAGATGAAATCACGGAACCACGACGAGAGCGTAATATGCCAACGGTTCCAGAAATCCTTAATGTCTACGCTTAAAAACGGCTTGTTGAAGTTGTCCGGCATCCGGATACCGAGAACGTAACTCGTACCGACCGCCATCGCGCAGTATCCGGCAAAATCGAAGAACAGACAAAAGCCGTAAACGTAAGCGTATCCAACAAGATACAGGGGAGTATAATGCCCGTCAATATACGTCTGGAGAACGTAATAAAGCACACCGGAACATACGACTTTATAGAAAATCCCCAGTATCAGTTTATAAAGGCCCGACGACAGCAGTTCGGTATACTCTTTGCGGGTCCAGATTTTGTCGTCGTCCTCGTTGAATCGTCTGCTCCTGTCAATGGGACCGGAACTCAGGCTCGTGAAGAAAAGCAGGAATTCCACGAACTGCAATTCTCTGATCTCGCAAATAACGCCGTCATACGTTTCGATAATGACCTGAATGACGCGGAAACAGATGTAAGAGATCCCGAGAAAGCCGAACAGGGAAAAACCCTCTGCAACGCCGATCTTATAAACAGCGAGGGGGAGCAACGCAAGGAAAACGGCGTGCCCGTATATGTATTTGTTCCTACCGTGTTTTGTCCTGAGGAAGAGATAGATCTTCACAAGATAAGTCGCGAAAACGACGTACCCGAGAAGATACAAAAACTGTATCGGGGTCGGGCCGTAAACCCGGATGATAAAGAATGCGGAAATAACCCAGCGATACCATTTCAGGCTCTTTTCCCGCATTCCGAGCACGGCGGCGGGGATCAGGAGAACAAACAGATAGATAAAGAACTCATATCCCGAGAAAAAACTCATAGGATTTCTCCCACCGCCTTTCTGTCGATCTTCCCGTTGTTCGTCCGCGGAATATCGGACAGGAATCTGATTTTCTTCGGGATCATATACTCAGGGAGCTCTTTTTTCAAAGCTTCCTTGATTTTTGCGACCTCCGCTTTTTCATCCGACACAGGCAAAGAAGACACCAGACCGGCAACAAGACTGCTGACTTTTCCGTCTCTGTACGTCGGAATGACGACCGCCTGTTCGATGCCGTCGATCTTGAGAAGGTTATTCTCAATGTCTCCGAGTTCAATGCGGTATCCGTGAAGCTTAACCTGAAGATCCATTCTGCCGCCGTAATAAAGCATCCCGTCCGAAAGATACCCTTCGTCTCCCGTTCTGTAAAAACGGTATTGCGTTCCGTTCTCCGTCGTCATTCCGAAGGCCAGTTTGTTCTTTTCTTCATTGTTCCAGTATCCGACGCTGACGGAGTCTCCGACGATCACGATCTCCCCGTGTTCCCCATCGGGGAGTATCTGACCGTTCTCGCCGACGATTCTGATCCACGTTCCGGGCTTCGGTCTTCCTACCGGAAGAGGAGTGACGGATCGGTTGATCTCTTCGGTTACGGTCACTTCGGTCACCGCGCACGTTGATTCCGTAGGACCGTACGTGTTGACGACCTTCGCATTCGGAAATCTCTTGAAAAGACGCTCGACCGTTCTGTTCGTCAGGATCTCCCCGCAAAACAGAAAAACCGTCAGATTCGGCATCAGTTCGCTCGAGAAAACCGGGTCGGCAAGACAGACGTCCGCGAACGAAGGCGTGGATACCCAAACGTTTGCGTCGCTTTCTCCGAGCGACCGATACAATTGTTTCATATCGTTCTGCACCGGCTTCGGCAGCGCCCAAAGCGTTCCTCCGGTATACAGGCACAAAAACAGATCCATAACCGAAAGATCGAAGGAAAAGGGCGCCTGGTTCAGAAACACGTAGGCTTTTTCGTCCGCAACCCCGTTCCCGAGGGTGATTGCCCATTGAATGAAATGATCCAAGCAGTCTCTCGTGATTTGAACGCCCTTGGGAACGCCGGTGCTTCCGGACGTGAAAATAATATAAAAAACGTCATCCGGTTTCACGGCCTTTTCAGGAGATATCCGGTTCGTTTCGGCCGATACGATTTGGAGAATCTGTTCTTTATCGACAGTCGTCCCGGAGGCCTGTATGTCCAACGGTTCCGTCGTCAGGATGATTTCGGGCTTGACTTCGTTTACGATCGCCGCCGTTCTCGAAACGGGAACGTTTATGTCGATCGGACAATACGCTCTGCCCGATTTGACGCAAGCCAAAAAGCACACGATCATCATGGGGTCCTTATGCCCGTAAACGATGATCGGCGTTTTCGTTTTGAGCCGACTGTCCATCCAATACGCCAAACGGTCGGAATAATCGTCCAGCTGACCCCATGTGATCGATTGCTTCGTTTCTCCTGCGCTTTCTATCATCATCAGTCGATCCGGCCGTTCGGATGCGTTCTGCCGGATCTTTTCAAGAATTGTTACGAATCGGGTGTCCATCTTTACCGGGATTGCTCCTTTCGATCGGTGAGGTGTCCGGAACGTTCTTTTGACGTCTTCTGCCATTATATCACAAGAAACGAACAATTACAATACTCCTGCTTTACGTAGCCGATTCAAAAAGGAAAAAAAGGCTTTGTCCGAAAAACGTTCACACTCTCGTTTTGAGAACTGTGAACGTTTACGGGCAGGATCTGTATGATACAAACGTCGATCATTCCGGCGTTTTTCAGAACATTGTTGCTCCGGCGGGGATGCGGAACATCAGGAAATGGCGTTTAAGCAATAAGCCCGGTCAGTCCTCTTTCCGGCAGAAGCCCTTGTGGCCGCAACGCGGGCATTTGAGGACGCGGTCCGAGCCGTCGTGCAGCGAGAACATAGCGCGCCACCACTTGGGGTGGAAACGCTCTCCGCACTCCGGGCAGACGTACGTGTTCTTTGACAGAACGATACCGGCGATCACGACGCAGGCGACGACGAAGACGGTCGCGGGAATCGCGATGACGTACCACTTGACGTCAAAGCGGTCGTTCCCGACGTGGGCCTCGCACGAAGTGAGAAAGAGCGCGAGCAGGATCAGAAGCAAAAGCGCCTTTGCAAGTCTATACTTTTTCACGGTTCGCACTCCTTCCTTCGTGTTTAATACATCTTCGCGCCGGCGGGGATGTGCGGATCGAGCATCAGGAGATGGAGTTTTTCCTCGCCCTCCTCGGTGTGGACGGCGGAGATCAGCATCCCGTTGGAGTCGATGCCCATCATGGCGCGGGGCGGGAGGTTCGTGATTGCGAGCAGGGTCTTCCCCACCAGCTGTGCGGGCTCGTAGAACGCGTGGATCCCCGAGAGGATGACGCGATCGGTCCCGGTGCCGTCGTTCAGCGTGAACTTCAGCAGTTTCTTGGATTTCGGCACCGCCTCGCAAGAAAGCACCTTGACCGCACGGAAATCCGACTTCGAAAAGGTCTCGAAATCGACGGCGTCCGCAAAGAGCGGCTCGATCTGTACCTTCGAGAAGTCGATGACCTCGGGGGCGGCGGTTTCGGCGGGAGCTTCCGCGGTTTCCGCAGTTTCGGCGGGCTTGTCCTGATCCAGCGGCTTCATGGTCGGGAAGAGCAGGACGTCGCGGATCGACGCGCTGTCGGTCAGGAGCATCACGAGCCGGTCGATCCCGAATCCGAGACCGCCCGTCGGGGGCATACCGTACTCGAGCGCGGTGACGTAGTCCTCGTCGACCCTCGCCTTTGTGTTCGGGTCCTCGCGGCGTCTCGCCTCGACCTGCGCGACGAAGCGCCCCTTCTGGTCGATCGGGTCGTTCAGTTCGCTGAACGCGTTGCCGAACTCGGTCGCGTTGATGAAGTACTCGA
>JAGCYR010000242.1 GCA_017960705.1 Clostridia bacterium
ACGCGAGGTAGTCGGCGGGGGACGAAAGGTTCATCTCCGACACGAGGGCGGTCGGGATCCGCTCGAAACGCATCGCGCCGCGTTTGCGCCCGACCTTGCCCGAGCGCACCTTGTAGTCGTTGCAGTCGACGAGCGAGAGGACAACGGTCAGATGCGGATCGCGAAGCAGATCGCGGATCCCGAGCAGCTCCGAGACGGCGTCTGCGTACTTCCCCGTTTTGGGGCTTCTGCGTTTTTCCGAGAGCGAGCCGTCCTTTTCGATCCAGCGCACCGTGCGGGCGCGCGGGATGGGGTGGACCACCGTCACCTCGTATTCGGGGAGGAACGCGGTCAGCTTCTTTTTCATCCGATAGAGCCCGTGCGTCTGGATCTCGACGATCGTATTGTCGCGGCGGATATCGGCGATGAAGCTTCCGGTCTTGACCTCGTGAAAGGCGGGGTCGGGTTCGTAATAGTTTTTGAAAACCACGTGCAGCGTCTTCTCCCCCTGCGTGCCGATCCCCTCTTTTTCGTGCGACGTCGAGAGGACGGTCGAACAGGCGCGGGAGAAGCGGTCGGGGTCGTTCACGACGCGCGCCCCAGCCGGGAAGCGAGGCGGGCGGCGATCTCGTCGAGGAACTGTTCGGAATTGACCGCTTTCGCCGTCGTGCCGGGGGTGACGAGCGCGACCAGATCCTTGGTCATAACGCCGGCGTTCAGGACGTCCATGCAAGCCGCTTCCAGCGCGTCGGCAAAAGCGACGAGATCCGAAAGACCGTCGAGCTCTCCCCGCTTGCGCAGCGCCCCGGACCAGGCGTAGATGGTCGCCATCGGGTTGGTCGAGGTCTCCTCGCCCTTGAGATAGCGGTAGTAGTGGCGGGTCACGGTGCCGTGCGCCGCCTCGTACTCGAACTTGCCGTCGGGGGAGACCAGAACCGAGGTCATCATCGCGAGCGAACCGAACGCGGTCGAGACCATATCGCTCATCACGTCGCCGTCGTAGTTCTTGCACGCCCAGATAAAGCCGCCCTCGCTCCGGATGACCCGGGCGACCGCGTCGTCGATCAGGGTATAGAAGTAGGTGATGCCGGCATCCTCAAACTGCTTTTTGTACTCGTTTTCGTAGAGGTCCGCGAAGATCAGCTTGAAGGTCTGGTCGTACTGTTTCGAGATGGTATCCTTGGTCGAGAACCAGAGGTCCTGTTTGGTATCGAGGGCGTAGCGGAAGCAGGAATGGGCAAACGACCGGATCGAGTCGTCGCGGTTGTACTGCGCCTGCAGCACGCCCCCGCACTTGCCGAAGTCGAAAACGGTCTCGCGGAAGGATTCGCCGTTCTCGCCCGTGAAAACCAGCTCGGCTTTCCCCGCTCCCTTGACGCGGTACTCGGTCGCGCGGTAGACGTCGCCGTAGGCGTGACGGGCGATGGTGATGGGCTTTTTCCAACTGCGGACGATCGGACGGATCGAATCGAGCAGGATCGGCGCGCGGAAGACCGTACCGTCGAGGACGGCGCGGATGGTGCCGTTCGGCGACTTCCACATCTCGGAGAGGTTGTACTCCTCCACCCGCTGCTTGTTCGGGGTGATGGTCGCGCACTTGACCGAAACGCCGAGCTCCTTCGCCCGGTTCGCGGCGTCAAGAGTGATCTTGTCCTTGGTCTTTTCGCGTTCGGGGAGCCCGAGATCGAAATACTCGGTCTTGAGGTCGACGAACGGGAGGATCAGTTTCTCCTTGATCCATTTCCAGAGGATGCGCGTCATTTCGTCCCCGTCCATTTCAACGAGGGGCGTTTTCATTTGGATCTTGTTCATTGTTTTTTCTCTCCGTTGTTCCGGGTGTAGTCGAGGAGCCCGCCCGCGAGCAGGATCGCCCGCTGGCGCTCGGTGAACTTGCAGTCGAGGGTCACTTTCACGCCCTTGGTTTCGTCGGTGAGCGTGGCTTCCCCGTTCTCCAGCGCCGCGAACAGACCCGAGAGCGAGAGTTTGTCGCCCTGTTCGAGTTTGTCGTAGTCGACGGGATCGCGGAAGGTGAGCGGCAGGATCCCGGCGTTGATCAGGTTCGCAGCGTGGATGCGGGCGAAGGATTTGGCGACGACGGCGCGCACGCCGAGGTAGAGCGGGACCAGCGCCGCGTGTTCGCGCGAGCTTCCCTGTCCGTAGTTGGATCCCCCGACGATCACGGTCGAGCCGACGGCTTTCGCCCTCTCCGAGAAGGTCTCGTCGCAGACGGCGAAGCAGAACTTCGAGAGGTAGGGGATGTTGGAACGATACGGCAGGATCTTCGCGCCCGCGGGCATAATGTGGTCGGTCGTGATATTGTCCCCGACCTTCAGGGTCAGGGTCGCGTCGACCTTATCCGAGAGCGGTTTGGTGTCCGGGAAGGGCTTGATGTTGGGTCCGCGACGGACGGTAAGGTCTTTCGCGGTCTCGGGATCGGCGGGGGGCAGGATCGCGGAATCGTCGATCTTGTACTGCTTCGGAAGCACGACCGGCGGGCAGTCTCCGAGGGTCGCGGGATCGGTGATATAGCCGGTCAGAGCCGACGCCACGGCGACCTCAGGAGACACGAGGTAGACCCCCGCGTCGCGCGTCCCCGAGCGCCCCTCGAAGTTGCGGTTGAAGGTGCGGAGCGAAACGCCCGCGGAGTTCGGGGAGAAGCCCATTCCGATACAGGGTCCGCAGGCGCATTCGAGCAGCCGCGCGCCCGAGGCAAGGATATCCGAGAGCGCTCCGCAGTCCGAGAGCATCGAGAGCACCTGTTTCGACCCGGGCGAGACCGAGACCGAAACGCTGTCGTCGATCTTCTTCCCTTTCAGCATCGCGGCGACCCGGAGCAGGTCGGCGAGGCTGGAGTTGGTGCAGGAGCCGATGCAGACCTGATCCACTTTGACGTCCGAGAGCTCCGAAACCGGTTTGACGTTGTCGGGGCTGTGCGGGCAGGCGACGAGAGGCGAGAGGGTCGAAAGGTCGATATCGATGATCCGGTCGTACTCTGCGTCGGGGTCGGAGGAGAGCGGCGTGTAGTCGGATTCGCGCCCCTCGGCGGCGAGGAACGCGCGGGTCACCTCGTCCGAGGGGAAGATGGACGTGGTGGCGCCGAGTTCGGTCCCCATATTGGTAATGGTGGCGCGTTGCGGCACGGAAAGGGTCGAAACCCCCTCCCCGCCCCACTCGACGATATAACCCACCCCGCCTTTGACCGAAAGGATGCGGAGCAGTTCGAGCGAGACGTCCTTCGCCGAGACCCACGGGCGAAGCTTGCCCGAGAGACGGACGAGGATCATCTTCGGCATCGTGATATAGTAGGCGCCGCCGCCCATCGCGACCGCGACGTCGAGCCCGCCCGCGCCCATCGCGAGCATACCGATCCCGCCGCCGGTCGGCGTGTGGCTGTCCGAGCCGATCAGGGTCTTGCCGGGTTTGCCGAAGCGTTCGAGATGCACCTGATGGCAGATGCCGTTGCCGGGGCGTGAGAAGCGCAGCCCGTACTTTTTGGCGACCGATTGGATGTAGAGGTGGTCGTCGGCGTTCTCAAAGCCCGCTTGGAGCGTATTGTGGTCGATATAGGCGACCGAGAGTTCGGTTCTGACGCGGGGGATGCCGATCGCCTCGAACTCGAGGTACGCCATGGTGCCCGTCGCGTCCTGGGTCAGCGTCTGGTCGATCTTCAG
>JAGCYR010000243.1 GCA_017960705.1 Clostridia bacterium
AAAAGAAGGCGGCGATCCTCTACGATTACCTCGACAGCCAGGATTACTATTTCGCGCCGGTCGAGCGCGAGAGCCGTTCGATGATGAACGTCACCTTCGTCACCGGCGACCCCGACCTCGACAAGAAGTTCGCGTCCGAGGCGGCGAAGCAGGGGCTGAAGAACCTGAAGGGTCACCGTTCGGTCGGCGGTATGCGCGCCTCGATCTACAACGCGATGCCGATCGAAGGCGTCGAGAAGCTCGTCTCGTTCATGAAGGTCTTTGCCAAAGAGAACCCCAAGAAAGACTGACTTTTGACGGAACAGGAATAGAGGAAAAACGATGAAAAACGTACTTTTGATGAATAAGATCGCGAAGGTCGGGACCGACGTCTTCGACCGCAGCGAATACGCCGTCGGCGACGCGCTTGAAAACCCCGTCGCGATGATGGTCCGCTCCGCGTCTCTGCACGAGACCGAATTCGGCAAAGATCTGCTCGCCATCGCCCGCTGCGGCGCCGGCGTCAACAACATCCCGGTCGACCGCTGCGCCGAACAGGGCATCGTGGTCTTCAACACCCCCGGCGCCAACGCCAACGGCGTGAAGGAACTCGCTATCTGCGCCCTGATGCTCGCGTCTCGCGATATCGTCGGCGGCGTCGAATGGGCGAAGACCCTCACGACCGACGTTGCGAAGTCGGTCGAGAAGGGCAAGAGCGCCTACGGCGGATGCGAGATCGCGGGCAAGACCCTCGGCGTTATCGGACTCGGCGCGATCGGCGGTCTCGTCGCCAACGCCGCCCACCACCTCGGCATGGAAGTTCTCGGCTGCGACCCCTACATCACGGTCAACGCCGCGTGGTCGCTCTCCCGCTCGATCGAGAAGGCGGCGACCTACGACGAGATCTACGAGAAGGCGGACTACATCACGCTCCACGTTCCCGCCACCCCCACCACCAAGAACATGATCAACCGCGACACCATCGCCAAGATGCGCGACGGCGTGCGGATCATCAACCTCGCCCGCGCCGACCTCGTCGACGCCGAAGCGCTGAAAGAGGCGCTCGCTTCCGGCAAAGTAGCCGCGTACGTCACCGACTTCCCGACCGAAGCGACCCAGGGCGTGAAGGGCGTGGTCAGCATCCCGCACCTCGGCGCCTGCACCGAGGAATCCGAGGACAACTGCGCGGTCATGGCGGCGCACGAGCTCGACGACTTCCTCAAGACCGGCAACATCAAAAACAGCGTCAACTACCCGAACGTGCAGCTGCCCGTCACCCCCGGCACGCACCGCCTCTGCGTGATGCACAAGAACATCCCGAACACGCTCTCGTACGTCACCTCGCAGGTCTCCGCGTCGGGCATCAACATCGAGAATATGGCGAACGGCTCGAAGGGCGACTACGCCTACACGATCGTCGAGACCAAAGAGAAGGTCAAGGACGAGACCGTCGCCCTGATCGAAAAGAACGCAGACTTTATCAGAGTCAGAAACATCTGACCAAAGTACAAAAAGCACCGCCGAACGGGTTGGCCGTCCGGCGGTGCTTTTTTGTAATGATGTTCCCCTGCGGGGAAATGATGTGCCTGCGGCAATGATGTCGCTTGCGCGAATGATGTGCGCCTTCGGCGCAATGGTCAAGCGTTGTTTTTGCGCTCCGCCAATCTCTTCTCGATATCCGAGAGCGAGAGCCCGTACTTGTTCGCGATGTCGCGGGCGTAGCTCTTGCCGTCGGGCTTGGCGCGCACGATCTTGAAGCTGCGGCGCCCCTCCTCGATCCCGGCGACCAGCGTATCGACCGGCACCCCGCTCGCCTCTTTGATCTTTTTATTGACCTCGGGGACCGCGGCGGCGAGTTCGTGCAGGTGGGTCGAGAAGATCCCGCGGCAGCGCGCGACGCCGAACCCGGTCAGGATCTCCTGCCCGATATAGGACGCCTCGTACGCTCCTGTAGACGAGAGCGATTCGTCGAGGAGGATCATTGAGTTCTCGGTCACGGAATCGAAGATCTCGCGCAGACGCGCGCACTCTTCCCCGAGCCGCCCCTTGTCGATGGTGTCGTCCGCGCCCTCGGGGAAATGGGTGTAGATCCCGTCGACCGGGCTGATCACGGCGGATCTTGCCGGGACGCGCAGACCGAGCTGCGCCATCGCCTGCGCAAGCCCCATGGCGCAGGTCACGACCGATTTGCCGCCGCGGTTGGGTCCCGTCAAGACGTAGATGCGGGCGTTATCGTCGAACGCGAAATCGTTCTCGACGATCTCCTCCTCGATGCGGAGCGCCACGTCGGGATTATACAGCCCCTCGGCGGAGAAGTCTTTCTTCTCCATCGGGGAGAGGGTCGGCGTCACCACGGGATAGCCGCGGTCGGCGAGCCGCTTCATCAGAGCCGCCGCCTTGGTGACGAACTCGATCTCGGGCAGCAGCCGGAGAATAAAGTCGGTGTTCTCGATGACGTACTCGCCGACGATATTCCGCCACGACTTGACCGACGAACGGAACACGTCCTCGATCGCCATGTTGAACGCGCCGATCAGCGCCTCGCGGCGGTTGTCGGACTGCCCTTTCCCGAAGGGGGTGAGCGCGGCGATGCAGGTCATCGCGTCGTTCTTGAACGAAAGACGCAGGATCTTGTCCAGCACCTTTTCGGAGCGGAAGGGCTCGGCGTTGATCGACAGCACCCCCGCCTCGGCGGGACGGAGTTCGGAGTCGAGGTTGACCCCGACCGTGATGCTCCGGATCTCGCGCACACGGGAGGACAGACGTTTCAGCCGCTCGTTCAGGTCGCGGTAATACTCGCTCTCGACGTACTCCGAAATGAAGGACGAGAGGGTGCCGAACGCGGGGCTCTTGATCTTATCTTTGACCGGCGACAGCCCACGGTGGAGCAGGTCGATCACCGCGATATAGAGCTCGATCTCGGTGATGCTGTAAAGATACGATTCCCCCGACGAAGAACCGAGATCGCGGTCCAGCCGCCTTAGCTCGGTGATGTCCGAGAGCAGCGGCACGACGTCGGAGAGGGTCCTGCCGAGTTCGGGGATCGAGAGCAGATCCTCGAAGGTCGCCTCGCGGTAGCGGATCACCTCGGGCTCGTAGGTGAAGAACCCGACGGGCGAACCGTCGCGAAGACCGAGAAGCCCGGTCAGCCCCATCTCGCGGCATACGCTGTCGCGCACGTCGGGACGGTTCCGGGGATCGGTATGACGCTCT
>JAGCYR010000244.1 GCA_017960705.1 Clostridia bacterium
TCCTTACGTTTACACGTTAAAAAGCGGCGAGAAAACCGTCTTCTCCTACGAAGATTACGCAGAGGCGGAGAGCAAAAACACAATCGGCTTGCAGATCATTTTTTCGGTTCTGTCGTTCTTCTTCGCCGCGTCACTTGCAGCGTGTATCGTAATATACGTTAAAAAACCGTTCGATGGGAGAAAACTATGAAAAAAGTCAGGATCACGGTCAAACGGATCGCGCGTTACGACGATCTGATCGCGGAATACGAGAACCCGATCGAACACGCCTGCGAGATGACGGTCGGACAGGTCTTTCTCTGCGAGGGTTGGAAAAAGCCCGACGGCTTCTGCGACAGCGCGTGGGAAACCGTCTCTCCCTTCGTTCTGGCGCTGTCTCACGGGGCGCAAAACCTCTACGACGGGTGGATGAAGGATCCCCGGTCTGCCATTATCTCGTGCAACGACGGATTCCGCCCGGTCAGTTTTCTTTTGGAGACGACCGACGAGGACGCAAATTAAAAGCACTTCCCTCTCGCGGGTGATTGACACGGCGGGGGGGATTTGTTATAATAGAGAGAGGAAAGAGAGGTGACGGGCATGGCGTGCTTCCCCGACTTTGTCGGTTCGGACGCGTTGCGCGAGAGGATCGGCGACGCAGTCCGGCGGAACCGTCTTTCCCACGCCTATCTGATCGAGGGTCCCGAAGGGAGCGGCAAACGCACCTTCGCCCGGATGATCGCCGCCGCCGTTTCGTGTGAAAGAAGAGCGGACGAGGGCGCGAACCTCCCCTGCGGAGAATGCCTGAACTGCAAAAAGATCCTCTCGGAGAAATCGACCGACGTACATTACCTCGACCGGGGCGACCGGGCGACGGTCAGCGTCGAAGCCGTGCGGGATATCCGGCGCGAGATGTCGCTCTCCCCGACCGAACTCGATACGCGCTTTTTCATCCTCGACGACGCCGACGTGATGACGCCTGCTGCGCAGAACGCCCTTCTGATCTCGCTTGAGGAACCGCCCGCGGGGGTTTTGATCCTTCTGCTCGCGGAATCGGCGGACGGATTGCTCCCGACGGTACGGAGCCGGGTGCAGACCCTGCGGCTCGAGCCGGTCCCGACCGCCGACGTGAAGCAATACCTGCTCCGCGTCTCCCCCGAAGCGAGAAAGCTGAACGGCGAGGGCGGCGGCAAGCTCGACGCGGTGATCTCCGCCTCCCACGGACGGATCGGGGTCGCGCTCGCATTCCTTACTCCGAAACGCGAAGCGGCGCTGCTGAAGACCCGCGAAACCGTCGCGGCGGTGATCCGTGCGGCGGTCGGCGGCGCGAGCTATCAGGAGATCTGCCGCGCGGTCTTCGCTCTCCCCGCCAAGCGGCAGGAACTCTCGGCGCACCTGACCACGCTGATCGAGGCGGCGCGTGATCTGATCGTCTTAAAGCGTTCGCCCGACGCGCCCCTGCTCTTCTACGTCGACCGCGACGAAGCCGCAAAACTCGCGGAGAAAGCCGACTATCTGAAACTGATCGCGATCTACGACGCGCTCCGCGACGCATCCGACGCGGTCGGGGGAAACGGAAACGTCGGAACCGTTCTGACCTCTCTCTCGGTTTCCTTCAAAGGAAGGAAATAAAGAAACAAGATAACGAAAGGATCCTGCCCCGGCAGGAGAAAAACATGAACGAACAGGAATTCGAAAGAACCGAGGCGCTCCCCGAAAACGAGCAAGCCGCCCCGACCGAGCCCCCGAAGCAGAAGGAGACGGTCGAGGTGGTCGACGTCGCTTTCCGCAACTCGGGAAAGAACTACTTTTTCGCCCCCGGAGAGTTGACCTTCTCGCTGGGTGAAAAGGTGATCGTCGAGACGGCGCGCGGGATCGAACTCGGCAGGATCGCGCAGACCGTCCACAAGGTCGACGCGGACAGGATCTCGTCCCCCCTGAAAAAGGTGATGCGCAAGGCGACGGAGGACGATATCGAACGCTCCGACCGCAACCGCGAGCTCGAGGTCTCCGCCGCGGAGATCGCGCAGAAGAAGATCGAGGCGCGGAAGCTGGAAATGAACCTCGTCGACGTCGAATACACCTTTGACAACAGCAAGCTGATCTTCTATTTCACCGCCGAGAGCCGGGTGGATTTCCGGGATCTGGTGAAGGATCTGGCGGCGGTCTTCCGCACGCGGATCGAGCTTCGGCAGATCGGCATCCGCGACGAGGCGAGAATGGTCGGAGGTCTCGGCTCCTGCGGCCGTCCCTTCTGCTGCACGTCGTTCCTCTCGGATTTCGCGCAGGTCTCGATCAAGATGGCGAAGGAACAGAACTTCTCGCTGAACTCCGCGAAGATCTCGGGCGCGTGCGGGCGCTTGATGTGCTGCCTTCGCTACGAGCACGAGAGCTACGAGGCGGCGCTCAAGCTCGTCCCGTCGATGGGCTCCTACGTCGAAACGCCGAACGGCAACGGAACGGTCACGGAGGTCCGTCCGCTCGCGGAGACCGTCCGGGTCAAGCTCGACGACAAGCCCGAAGCCCCGAAAATCTACTCTGTGTCGGAGATCAAGGTCCTTCGCACCGGCAAAAAGGGCGGCGGAAAGGATCAGCCGAAGCAACCGCAAAAAGACCAGCCGGACAAGCAATAAGCGACCCCAAACCATCTTTTTTCGGAAAAATCGCGTTTCCCTCTTGACTATTCCGAAAAGTATGGTAGAATGAAGATACCACTTAACGGAGGTGTTAAAATGGCTTACAAAATTACCGACGAATGCATCAAATGCGGTTCCTGCGAATCCGAGTGTCCCGTCAGCGCGATCAGCGAGGGCGACGACAAGTACGTGATCGACGCGAACGAGTGCCTCGAATGCGGCGCTTGCGCGGGCGTCTGCCCTGTCGGCGCGCCTGTGAAGGAAGACTGATCAACACTGTCCTGCCCTACATAGACAGGACCGGGGACGAACGTGCTATGCCGCTTCGTCCCTTTTTCCTTATGTAAAGAAAGGAGGGGGCTATGACCGAACGCGACGAGCTGCGGCTGGATACCGTGAACGAAAACCTGAAACTCTATCAGTATCGCGACGGTCTTACCTTCGGGACCGACGCCCTGCTCCTCTCCGCTTACGTCAAGGGGGATCCCGCGGCGCGGGCGGTCGAGTTCGGCGGGGGAACGGGGATCGTCTCTCTACTGCTCGCCGTGCGGAACAAGGTCGGGACCGTCCTTTCAGTCGAGGCGCAGAAAGATTACGCCGCGCTGATCGAACGGAATATCGCTCTGAACGGGCTGTCCGATCGCGTCTCCGTCGTGTGCGGAGATCTGCGCGAAAAAGGCGTCGTCCCCGGCGAGGGCTACGATCTGGTCGTGACCAATCCCCCCTATCTGAAAGACGGCGCCGGGTTCTCCAACCGCTCGGGCAAGAAGAACGAGGCGAGGCGCGAGATCCGGGGAGGGATCTCGGATTTCTGCCGCGTCGCGGGTGAAAAACTGCGCACCGGCGGGCGATTCGTCTCCGTGTATCTGCCCGACCGGCTCCCCGACCTGTTTTCCGCCATGCGGGAAGCGGGGATCGAACCCAAGCGGACGACGGTTGTTTCGGCTGACCCTGCGGCAAAGCCCTCGCTTGTGCTGGTCGAGGGACGCCGCGGCGGGGCGCCGGGCATGACGCTGACCCGTCCGCTGTTCCTCTACGCAAACGAACGACACGATACGCCCTCCCTTGATATGAAGACAATCCTCGACGCGGGCAACTTCCCCTATGGCTTCGGCGACGGGACCGACCCGAAAGAGAAAGGAAAAACGTGATGAGCCACGAAAAGAAGAGCATCGGAGAAAAGGGAGAGAAGAACCGGGTCGAACCGGGTACGCTCTACCTCGTCGCCACGCCGATCGGCAACCTTTCCGACCTCTCGGACCGCGCGAAAAAAGTGCTGTCCGAGGTGGATTTCGTCGCGGCGGAGGACACCCGCAACACCGGAAAACTGCTCGCCTGCTTCGGGATCAGGAAGGAACTGATCAGCTATTTCGAGCACAACAAGCGCGAGCGCGGCGCGATCATCCTCGACCGCGTGGCTTCGGGTGAGGCGGCGGCGCTGGTGACCGACGCGGGGATGCCCGCGATCAGCGATCCCGGCGAGGATATCGTCAGACTCGCCGCGGAACGGGATATCCGCGTCTCGATCGTTCCCGGCTGCTGCGCCGCGGTCTCGGCGCTCGCTCTTTCGGGGCTTGCGACCGGACGATTCGCGTTCGAAGGTTTCCTTTCGACCAACCGCCACGAACGGAACGAGCGGCTCTCCGAGATCAAGGACGAGCGCCGCACGCTGATCTTCTACGAGGCGCCCCACAAACTGAAGAATACGCTCCGCGACCTCTCGGATCTCTTCGGGGAGAGCCGGAAGATCACGCTCTGCCGCGAGATGACCAAAATCAACGAGGAGATCACGCGCACCACGCTCGGGGACGCCGTTCAACTCTACGAAACCAAGGAGCCGCGGGGCGAATACGTCCTGATCGTCGAGGGCGCCGCAGAAGCCGGGATCGCCGAAAACGACCGCAGCCCGGAAGCGGAGGATCTGTCAACTCTCTCCCCCGCCGAACACGTCGCGCACTATACCGACGCCGGTATGACCAAAATGGACGCTGTCAAGGCGGCGGCGAAGGACAGAGGGATGAGCAAGAGTGAGTTTTACGATCTGCTGACGAAGGAGAAGTAACCGAGGACGGGAATTTCGTCTTTGACGATTGTTTTGCGCCTCGCCGCTTACAAGCGAGCTTGACGCGCTCTTCGGCGGGAATCGACGCGCCGCAAGCGGCGGAAAGAAATGACGGGAATTTCGTCGTTGGCGAATATTTTGCGCCGTGCCGCTTACACGCAAGCGTGACGCGCTCTTCGGCGCAAATGCTCACCCGCGTTTGCGCTCTTTTCTTTCGTGAGAAAAAAGAGCAAAGTGGAAGCGCAAACCGGGTCGCTTTTTGCGTCTGCTCCAA
>JAGCYR010000245.1 GCA_017960705.1 Clostridia bacterium
GATCGCGTCGTAGCCGTAGAGCGTGACGCCGGTCATCCGGTACAGATACGCCTTCGCCCGGATGGTCTGCAGGATCTCTTCCATATAATCTTCGCCGTCGTACCCCTGGGTATTTCCCTTGGGCACGCCCGACGTGTAGTCGCTTGCTACCGCGATCACGGATTGCAGTTTCGCGGAGTTCTCGAGTTTGCCCATCGCCGCTTTCACGTCGGAGAGCGTGGTCGAGTTGAAGAGCAGCCGCGGATGCTCGTTGCTCTTCGGACTGGCGGTCGGAGCGTTGTATTTGGACGTCGACATCGTGCTGTATTTCGTTCCGCCGAACTGACTGTCGGTATAGCCGTTGATCTTGGTCTTGCAGTCGTTGACCTGCTTCGTATAGGAGGCGTAGGTGTTGGCGGCAGACGTGTCGTCGGTATAGACCGTCTTCCCGCACTTGGAGCAGATCCCCGCCTTCTGCGCCGCCTTGGTCGCCGTCGGCTCGGAGGCGAGATAGGTGAAGCCCACCGTGTGCGAATCGGTCTTCGGGATGGCTTCGGTCCTCTTCTGATTGCAGACCGTGCAGGTATAGAGTCTCAGCCCGGTCGAGGAGCAGTTCGCTTCCGAGACGACCCTTCCGTCGTCCCAGACGTGGGGGAGCCCGTTTTCGTCGGTCTCCGCGACGGTCGCGGAGATCTCGTCCTCGGGCAAAGTCGCCTCGGGATCGGTCAGCTCCGCTTCGTCCGCGGTCGTATCGTCCGCCGGAGGGTCCTCCGTCTTGACCGACTTACACGCCGCCAAAGCGAACACAAGCGCCGCCAGCGCGAGCAGTATCCATAATCTTTCGATGACTTTCTTCATTCTCGGAACTCCTTTTCATCACAAAGGGGTAACGCTATCCGTTTCATTATACCATATTAACGCCGATAATGCAACCGCCACGGTGCGCTTTGCGCGTGAAGTGACTTCGTCAATGATGTAGGGCGCGCCCTAATGATGTTGACCGCAAGCGGTCAAATGATGTGGCGCAAGCGCCAATGACGAGCCGCAGTATCTTCCTGACTTGCGCGGCGTTCGGTAACGACAAAAAACCACCCGCGCCAGCTATTGCCGCCGTGACGCGCACGGGCAGATGCAGAATCCCCGTTCTCGACCCGACGCCGTACAAACGTACCGCAAGCGGTCGAGAACGGGGAGAGAAAAACGAATTTGAAATCCAATGGAGAAAACCTCCCGCGACAAGGGGTTCCCCGGCGTGAGCTTGCGAGCGTTGGGGGTTCCCGAGTGCGAGAGGTTTTCATCCTTAATCAGCGTTTAACAATGCGCGGAATCCGCACAGAGCAAAAAGTTTCACCAAATCATAATACAGATTCCATTCGTTTTTCGGTCTGCGCTGATCCGTGCGCGCCTTTTATACCTCGACGATGTCGGGGAAGTTCGCGTTCACCGCGACGCTCTTCATCCCGTTGAGACACCCGCTCTTCGACTTGTACCCGTCCTCGCTGATCGCGATGCTCTCGCCGTTGGTGGCGAACAGACGGTAGCGGAAGAACCCCGCCTTGTCGTAATAGATCTCAAACTTGGGGAAGGGAACGCGTTCGGGCGCTTTTTTCAGCGTGAGGTCCTCGATGCGGTTCTCCTCGATGCAGCGCACGGCGTTCTTGCCGACGCTCTCGATACCCTTCTTGCAGGCGGATTTGGTCGTGTAGACCTGCGAGGAAACGGCGATCTTCTCCTTATTGCTCGCCAGCAGGACAAAGTTGAACGCTCCGCTCGGGGTCTTCTTGATATAGAAAGTTCCCATTTTTCGATCCTCCGGTTTCTTTGGTACTTTCATTATATACGATTTGCACCGCTTTGTAAAGTGTTCGGACGCATTTTTTGTTAAAAAAGATGAAAAAGTGTGCGCGCGCCGTCTTGACAAGAGGGGGCGGGGATGCTACAATGAAAAAAGCGACGCGAAAGGGGAAAACGACGCGATGGCGAAAAGCGACAACTTCACGAGGGAACTGCCCGCGGGCTACCGACTCGTCAAAACGGTCGACGCGGGCGACAAACGCTTCGGGCTGCTGATGAATCTCTGGGCGTTTCTGCTCACGGCGCTCGTCGGCGTCGGCGGGTTTCTTCTCAAGTTCCGGGGCGACCTCGGTTCCGCGTTCCCCGACCTCGGGAATATCTGGCTCTTCGAGGGCTGGCTCTTCGGGATCCTCGTCGCTCTGATCCTCTATCTCGTCCTGCACGAACTGACCCACGGCGCGGTCTACCGGCTGCTGACCGGGGAGAAACTGACTTTCGGGGTCAAACTCACCTGCGCCTACTGCGGCGTGCCGAACGTCTACGTGACGCGGAAAACGGCTCTGCTCTCCCTGCTCGCCCCGTTCACGGTCTTCTCTGCCGCGTTCCTCGTTCCGTTCTTTCTTCTTTCGGGCCCGCTCTCCTCTGCGTTCCTCGTCCTGTTCGCGTTCCATTTCGGCGGGTGCGTCGGGGATCTTTACGACACGATCCTCCTGCTTTTCCGTTTGAAAGGGAAGCTCCTGATGCGCGACACGGGACCGATGCAGACCTTTTATATCCTCTCCGACGGGGAAAACGACGGCTGACGAAAACGCCTTTTTAAAAAAAAGGTTGCTTTTGTTTTCGGATTCTGCTATACTATTCTTATCACGAATCATTTCGACAATACGATGAACGGAGGTTTCCGTATGAAACGCATTTGTTCCCGACTTTTGATCCTCGTTCTCGCCGCGTGTCTGCTCTTTGCGCTCGCGTCGTGTACGATCAAGTTCGGCTCGACCAAAACCGCCGCCGCGACCTCGGCTTCGACGTCGGATCCCGACGTATCGACCGGAACGGGCGACGCGACCGACGGCGCCGAAACCAACACGCAGAATACCGCGGAAGATACCGAACCCGCGACCGCGACCACCGCTCCCGATACCGATCAGTCCGGGATCGGCGTCGGGGAGGACACCGACAACAGCTTCGGTCAGCTCCATCCGATGCCGCCCGCCAATCCCTGAACCCGCGAGCCGGATCTCATCGTTTCGATCCTGGTTTTTTACAACGTCCCCTCCGAAAACGGAGGGGTTCGTTTTTTTGAAAAAGAAACGTCCCCGCCGTGCCAGAAAAGAAACAAAACCATCCTTTTTTCATTTTTTTCCTTGCAATTATGCGCGCGGTCGTGTAAAATGATAATATACCTATACAGATCGTCCGCCTTCTCTCATGGGGGAGCCGGGCGGGAAAGCACGGGGGAAAAACGCTTATGGAAAACAAACGGATGGGGAAGCGGGGCGTATTGCTCTTGGTCGCGGTCGCGGTCCTGATCGTCGGGATCGTGGTCGTTCTGACGGTCGTCGGTTCCGCCGGTGAAGCGGGAGACAGGATCGGGAACTTCAGCTACCAGACGCTCTCGGGCGCCTCGGTCAGCGACGGCTCGACCGATCTGCGCTTCTTATTCACGGTCGACTCGCTCGAATACAGCTGCGCAGGCTTCGTTTTCTCGAAGACGAATAAGAACCCGACGGTCGGGGGCAGCGGGTGCACGGTCCGCGACACCACCGCGGTCTACTCGGCGGTCCGCGCCGACGGCGACCTGATCGCGGCGCCGAACGGCCGCTATTGGGTGGCGGTCAAGATGACCAACATCCCCCACGCGAGTTTTTCGACCCCGATCTACGTCCGTCCCTTCGTGCAGAACGGCGGCGAGATCCTCTACGCCGACGCGAAGGATCTCTCGACCTGCGAGGCGCTCGGACACGATAACCTGACGTTCGGCAAGATCCTTGCGGCTCCGACGCTCGTCGATCCGGGTGAACAGGAGTACCACTGCGACGTCTGCGGCGACTTTACCGACGACGTCGATCAGGACGCCTACGCGACGGGGATCGCCTCCGCTCAGGCGCTCGCCGCCGGCTTCACAAGTTCGGATTTCGCGTCGGGCAGCATCACGGCCGACCTCGGGCGCGGCACGAACTATAACTACCTCGCCAAACATCCGACGCAGGGGCAGCACCCGCGCGTGATGTTTACCGCAAGCGAGGTCCCCGGGATCCGGACGGCGCTTGCGAACGCGCCGCAGGTCGTAAAGAACGACTATTACGACGCGACGTTCGCCGATCTGCCCGACGGAGATCTCGGTCCCGCCGATCCCGACCGTACCGACGGTACGCACAATTTCGACGCCATCGTACTCGACGATATCCAGATGCTCGCGCTCGACTATCAGCTGACGGGGAACAAGATCTCTGGCTACCGCGCGATCTACGCGTTGAAAAACTACCTGAAAACCATGGACTTTCAGGAGATCACGGGCGACCAATGCCGCCAGTTCGGCTTCGTGATGTATACCGCCGCCTGCGGCTACGACTGGTGCCACGATCTTCTGACGCAGTCCGACAAACAGCAGATCGTCCTCGCCGTCGAGAAAAAGGTCTGCACCGGGAATAACGACGCCGGCAAGAAGATGGAGGTCGGCTTCCCGCCGTCGGGACAGAACGCGGTTTCGGGGCACGGCTGCGAGTATCAGATCCTGCGCGACTACCTCGCGTTCGCCATCGCGATCTACGACGATTATCCCGGCTGGTGGAACTACGTCGCCTACCGGATCTACAACGAGTACGTTCCCGTCCGCAACACGTGGTACGAGGCGGGGATGGTGCCGCAGGGCGTCTCGCTCTACGTCCGGATCCGCTTTGATTCCGATATGTTCTCCGCGCTGCTCCTGAAGGCGGCGACCGGCGAGATCCCCTACGATACGGAGGGAATGCGGCAGGTCCTGCACACGGTCTACTCCTACGAACTGCCGACCACCGGATCGCGCAACAGTTTCCAGTCGGGCGACGACAAAGCCGGCGACAGAGGATTCCAGGACTTCGGCCGCGCCGCTCTGATCGCGTCGCATCTGTTCAACGACGGTACGCTCCGGGCGCAGTTCCAGAACGGAAAGAACGGGTATACTCAATTCAGTGACAGTTTCACGGTCCACGCGAGCCAAGCCGAGTATCTGATCTGCAGTTCGAGCGGCGTCGTAAGGACGTCCGACCGTCACGAGGGGGATCCCAAGATCGTCTACAACGGCGGCTGGCTCGGGCAGATCATCGCGCGCGACGCGTGGGATTATACGCAGGCGGCGACGCTGATGAAGATCGGCTGCCGCACTGCCGCGAACCACGACCACGCCGACGCGGGGCAGTTCCAGATCTGGTATCTGGGAATGCTGGCGGGCGACACCGGCTCCTACGACAAGTACGGCGACACGCACTTTACGAACTATCACCAGGCGACCATCGCGCACAACTCGATCCTGGTCAACGGAAGCGGTCAGCGCCAGCCGAGCGAGTCGGGCAGTTACAACAACTGGCTGACCGACACCTACAAGACGGGTACCGTCACGGGGTATCAGTACGGCTACTCCGATCAGGCGGAAACGACCCCCGCCTACGCCTATATCGCGGGAGACATCACCCCCGCGTACAACAGTTCGACGGTCACCGAGGCGAACCGCCGGATGCTGACCGTCTTCGACACCGCCGACTCCAACGAGGAGCTTTACTTCTTCGTCTTTGATAACGTCACGGGCAAGAACGCTTCCTATAAGAAGACCTTCCTGCTCCACGTGCCGAACGAGCCGACGGTCAACGGCAAGAAAGTGACCGTTGTGAACGATCTGGGCGGTAAACTGGTCCTGCAGAACGTGTTCGGCGGCGACAACATCACGACGGTCGGCGGCGCGAATCGGAACTATGTGGTCAACGGCAGCCAGCTGACGCCGACCAAGAACGGCGACGACGGCTTCTGGGGGCGCGTCGAGATCAGCCCGAATACCGGCAACAAGACCGACCAGCTCCTGAACGTGATGTATGTCTGCGACGAGACCGATCCCACCGACCTCATCGCGACCGCGATCTCGAACGGAACGGTCAAAGGCGCGGTGCTCGGCAACACGGCGGCGGTCTTCATCATCAGCGCCACCCGCCGCACGACGCAGTTCGACTTTACGAACGGCGCCGCCGCCGGGAATTACAAGTACTATATCTCGGGCGTCGCCGCGGGCGATTGGATCGTGTCGGTCGGCGGTACCCCCGTCGGGATCGCGCGGGCGACCGAGGAGGGCGGGCTGCTCGTCTTCACCGCTCCCGCCGGGACGGTCAGTCTGACCCCTCGCGGAGAGGACGGTCTCGCGTGGGACGGTCTCCTCGGGGAGAACGGCTGGACCGAGGTCAACTTCTCAATACTTCCTTGATCTAAACCATTCGATCGAACGGCGGGGCGACCCGCCGTTCGATCGTTTACTTGACAATTCTTCCGTTCCGTGTTATAATGGAACGGAAAAAGCGAAGCCCGGTCGACGACGCCAATCCGTCCGATCGGGACTTTTTTGCGGAAAGAGGAAAAAACCATGTTTGATTACGACGTTATCATCATCGGCGCGGGTCCCGGCGGGATCTGGTCGGCGTACGAACTGCGCGACAGCGGATTGAAGGTCGGCGTGTTCGAGGAGGGCAACCCGCTGCCCAAGCGGAAATGCTCGATCGACGGCGACAAGGTCAAATCCTGTATCGGGTGCAAGACCTGCTCGATCATGTCGGGCTTCGGCGGCGCGGGCGCGTTCTCGGACGGCAAATACAACATCACGAACGACTTCGGCGGCTCGCTCTACGAACATATCGGGCGGCAGAAGGCGCTCGAGCTGATGGAATACGTCGATTCGGTGAACCTGAAATACGGCGGCGCCGGGACCAAACTCTACTCCACGGCGGGCACCCGGTTCAGCAAGATCTGCCTGCAGAACAAGCTGGTGCTGCTGAACGCGAAGGTGCGCCACCTCGGAACCGACATCAACTATATCGTGCTCGAGAACCTCTACCGGGAGCTCGAAAAGAAGGTCGATTTCCACTTCAATACTCCGGTCGACACGCTCTCGCAGGAGGGCGGCGGCTACGCGGTCGAGGCGGGCGGGCGTACCTACGTCTGCCGCACCTGTATCGTTTCGGTCGGGCGGAGCGGCTCCAAGTGGATGGAGAAGACCTGCCGCGCGCTCGGGATCGAGACCATGTCGAACCGGGTCGATATCGGCGTGCGGGTCGAACTGAACGCCGAGATCTTCGAGCACCTGACCGACGAACTGTACGAGAGCAAGATCACCTACCGCACCGAGACCTTTGAGGACCGGGTGCGCACCTTCTGTATGAATCCCCACGGCATCGTGGTAAACGAGAACACCAACGGCATCATCACGGTCAACGGGCACAGCTTCGAGGGCGACGACAAGAAGACGGGGAACACCAACTTCGCGCTTCTGGTCTCCAAGCACTTTTCCGAGCCCTTCCGCGACAGCAACGGCTACGCCGAGAGCATCGCGCGGCTCTCCAATATGCTCGGCGGCGGCGTGATCGTGCAGCGGTTCGGCGACCTGATCCACGGCAGAAGAAGCACCGCGGCGCGGATCGACGAGGGCTCGGTCAGACCGACGCTCAACGCCACGCCGGGCGACCTCAGTCTGGTGCTCCCGAAGCGGATCCTCGACGGC
>JAGCYR010000246.1 GCA_017960705.1 Clostridia bacterium
AAGGAGTAAAGGGAGATACGAAAGGAAAAAAGACTATGGAGAAACAACACCGCAAGGAAGCCCTTGGGAGCCCATTTATGGGTTGCAAGTAACAAATGCGTGGCTGGCAGGCCAATCTAAAACGCACTTGTGCGTCGCCAGAAGCGTTTAGGGCTATGCCCGAAAATGAAAAACCACCCGCTAGGCGGGTGGATTATTATTGAATGAAGACGGGTTACGCTCTGACGGAGACGCTGCGCTGATGAAGGATCGGGGCGCGGCGCGGCGTCAGGAGGGATCGTTCAGCGTGCCGATGAAGATCGGAAGGCTGTTCTCCACGTCGTAGATCAGGTAGACGAAAGGACGGTCGAGGGTGACGACCTTCGGTTCTTCCAAATTGAAATCGCCGGCATAGTCCAGATAAACGCCGGTGACCGCCGCAGCCCGCGTGCCCTGCTCGCCGACCTCGATATAGGTCTTGTGCAGGATTTGGGAAATAAAGAGCGCACAGGTTTCGGTGATCCCAGAGAAGTCCGCCGCGGTAGCGTCGAACGCCGCGGTCATCCCGAGGTCCTCCAGATTGCCGTTGAGTACGAGTTCGGTGCGGCTCTCGAACTTGGGAAGACGGGTCGTGACCGTGCAGTTCCGTTCGTTTTGCAGGATGGTCGCGATGCGTTCTCCGTCGAGCGTGGCGATATAGTCGGCGATCGCGGTCCCTTCGCTCGGGAGCAGGGCTGCGAAGGCGTAGCGCCCGCCGGCGTAGGGCTTGACGAATCCGACCGCGCGGTCGCCGTCCTCAAGGTAAATACGTTCGGTGCCGCAGAGGAATTCCACCCTGACCTTGTCGCCGTTCTCCTTTTTGAAGTCGCCGGACTGCACCGAAGACTCATCTCGGTAGGGGGTTTCCCATTTCGCGTCGAAGGCGAGGGCGTTCAGGATCAGCATCTTCAGGGAATCGCCCGGAATATCCTCGAGGATGCCCTCGATCATCCCGTCGGTCTTCTCCCTCACCCAGCCGTTGATCTCTTCGACCGCGGCGCGGTCGAAGGGAGTGCGGTACGCCGCGGCGCGATAGACGTCGGCGTTGACCGAAAGAAACGAGTCCTTGACGACCAGTCGATCGTCGTCGCGGATCCAGATCGCGTCGGCGATCGCAAGTTTGCAGTTTTGGTCCTTCGGGAGAGCGGCGAGGTAGGCTGTGAAAAAGGCGTTCAGCTCTTCGACCGTCATCCCGAGAACGCTCTCCATCTGGCTTCTCATTTCACCCGCGGCGCCGTTTGCCGTCATAGCGAGGGCGGCGAGGACCGAGAGCGGGGAGAGCAGGGTGTTGTCTCCGTCGTACGCCGTGCGGTAGAGCCGGATGGCGAAATCCAAAGCGTCCGCCGCCTCGCCGGGATCGGGTGTGACGTCGACCGTCGTTTGCGGCGCCTCCCCCGCGTGGAGAGAACAGCCGGAAAACAAGAGGGGAAGCGAAAATAGTAGGGAAAAGCTGAGAAAGAGGGACAAGATCTTTCGCATCATCGTTTTTACCTCCGTTCGGTTCGCGTTATTCGAGCAGGATGCGACCGAACAGGTGTTCGTGGTCGATCCCGCATCCCTTTTGATCTTCGGACACGTTCGGATAATAAGCGATGTATTCCGCCGTGACAAAAAGTTCGCCCTTGTTATCCACCCAATACGGGTATATCGTTTCCGGGACCGGGTCGCGCTCGGTCAGGCCCTTTTCCTCGATCATTTCTTCGATCTGCGCGACGAGACGGTCGCGGATATAGTCCATCTGCGCCTGCGTGACGCCCGAGGTATAGAACTTCTTGAAGCCGTTTTCCCAGATCGTCCAATGGCCTTCCGGGTTTGCCGGTCCGGAAGAATACCGGCACACGCAGCGGGTGCCGACCCCGCCGAGGCAAAACGTGAATTCGACGTCCACGAAACCGTTCGATTCAGAATAGTGTTCCCGCAGCATCCTGCGCGGGATCTGTCTCCACGACGGATACTCGTCCAGCATTTTCTGATAGTATTCGTCGAGGATCGCCTGCTCTTCGTCCGAGTAGGTCTTTTTGACCGGAGCGACCGCTTCCTCCTGCAGAGTCGGGATCAGCCGGAGGGTCTCCACGTCCTTTTGGGCGGAGGTGGAGAGGGCGCTCCCGTCGGCCGAAGTATCGCCGGCGGTATCTCCCGCAGTCCCGCCGCAACCGGCGAACGTCAGGGAGAGCGAAAGGAGCAGGGAAAGACAGAACAGCAGGGACGGGATCGTTCGTTTCATTTTTTTACCTCCTTACGTTCGTGCGGTCTTTTCACCTAAATTATAACGTCCGAGGGAAGAATTAATCCTTATCATTTTTAGAATAAAGTGTAAATAAAACCCCTCCCCCGAGAGCCGGGAGAGGGAAGACCGTCCTTGTCCGTATCTTACCCGATCGGCTCAAAGTCGGCGGCGCCGTGCTTGCAGAGCGGGCAGACGAAATCTTCGGGGAGTTCGTCGCCCTCGTAGACGTAGCCGCAGATCTTGCAGACGTAGCCCTTTTTACCCTCGGTCTTGGGTTTGGGTTTGACGTTCTGCTGATAGTAGGCGTAGGTCATACTGTCGCGGTCGGAGAGCACCCGCGCTTCGGTGACCGAGCAGACGAACATCCCGTGGGTGTCGAGGTCGACGTACTGCTCGACCTTCAGCGACAGAAACGCGTTGATGCAGTCGGGAAGGAATACCAGCCCGTTATCCGAGCGCAGGACTTCCATCCCCTTGAACTTGTCGACCGTCCGACCGCTCTGGAAACCGAAGCGTTCAAAGAGCGAGAAGGGCGCGTCGGTCGAAAGGCAGTTGACGTTCATCTTGCCGGTCTGCTTCGCGATATGGTGCGAATAGTTCTGCTTGCTGATGCAGACGGCGACGCGGTTGGGGGTATTCGTCACCTGGCTGACGGTGTTGACGATCAGACCGTTGTCGCGCTCGCCGTCGCTCGTGGTGACGACGTAGAGACCGTAGCCGATCTTAAAGAGCGCCGTCAGGTCGTTCTTGTTCGCGGTCGCGCCGTTCTTCTGCACGTAGTCGCGGCAGAGTTCGTCGGCAAGGGCCACGATCTCGTTCCGGCTGACGTCGTTTAACGCCGAGGCGATTTTGACGGTGGTTTCGGTGAAGGTGATATCCTTGCAGCCCTCAAACATCGACCGCATCACTTTCGCCGCCTGCGGCGCCCAGCTCCCGTTCTCGATCAGGGCGACGGTGCGGTTGCGGTAGCCGCGCTCGACGAGGTGTTCGATGAAGGTACGCATAAAGGGGAAGATATCGGCGTTGTAGGTCGTGGTCGCCAGCACCAGCCGCCCGTAGCGGAACGCATCCTCGACCGCCTCCGCCATATCGTCGCGGGCAAGATCGGTCACGACGACTTTCGGGCAGCCGCGTTCTTTCAGTTTATCCGCGAGCAGAAGAACGGCGTTCTTGGTGTTGCCGTAGACCGAGGTATAGGCGATCACGATCCCGTCGCTCTCGACGCCGTAGGACGACCAGGTATCGTAGAGGCCGAGATAGTAGCCGAGGTTCTCCGAGAGGACCGGTCCGTGCAGCGGGCAGATGATTTGGATATCCAGCGCCGCCGCCTTTTTCAGAACCGCCTGCACCTGCGCGCCGTACTTGCCGACGATACCGAAATAGTAGCGCCGCGCTTCGCACGCCCAATCCTCGTCGGCGTCGAGCGCGCCGAACTTGCCGAACCCGTCGGCGGAAAAGAGGATCTTGTCGCAACTATCGTAGGTCATGACGACTTCGGGCCAATGCACCATCGGGGCGGTGATAAAGGTAAGTTCGTGCCGCCCGAGCGAGAGCGTCGAGCCCTCTCCGACCACGATCCGACGGTCGGCAAAGTCCTGCCCGAAGAAATTGCCCATCATGGCGAACGCCTTCGCAGAGGAAACGACCGTCGCTTTGGGATAGGTCGAAAGGAAGTTCACGATGTTCGCCGAATGGTCGGGCTCCATGTGCTGAACGATCAGGTAGTCGGGCTTGCGGCCCCCGAGACATTTCGCCACGTTGTCGAGCCATTCGTGGGTAAAGTTGCGGTCGACCGTGTCGAGCACGGCGATCTTCTCGTCGAGGATGACGTAGGAATTGTACGCCATCCCTTCGGGGACGACGTACTGCCCCTCGAAGAGGTCGATCTTTCTGTCGTTGACGCCGGCGTAGAGGACGTCGTTCGTGATTTTCACAGCGGTTTCTCCTTTTTTATTATACTTTGGCTGCCTCCGGAAAGTAAAGGGACAAAACGCACCCGTCGGGCGGGGGATCACTTGCGGAACCAGCGGCGCCGGTCGCGATCCGCTTTCATCAGTTTTGCGGCTTCTGCGGGATCGGAGAGCGAGAGGGGCGCGGGGCGGCTGAACCACCGCCGTTTGACGTACCAGCCCTCGGGCTCGGCAAACGCGACGTTCGTCAAGGCAAAGCAGCCGTCGAACGCATTCGACCAGACGGATCTGACGCTCGTCCCGACCG
>JAGCYR010000247.1 GCA_017960705.1 Clostridia bacterium
CCGTTACCAGACGGTATTTCCGCGCGGGGGAGAGCCAATATATGATCAATAAAAAGCCCTGCCGTCTGCGCGATATCACCGAGCTGTTCTTAAACACGGGTATCGGGCGCGAGGGCTACTCCATCGTAGGTCAGGGACGCGTCGCCGAGATCATCTCGCGCAAGAGCGAGGATCGCCGCAACATCTTCGAGGAAGCGGCGGGGATAGCGAAGTACCGCCTGAACAAAAAAGAAAGCGAACGCAAGCTTGCCACGACAGAGATCGACATGAACCGCATCCGTGACATCGTCGGCGCGCTCGAGAAGCGCGTCGGTCCGCTCGCTCGCGACGCCGAAAAGGCGAAGAAGTATCTCGCGGTCATCGAGGAGAAGAAGGCGATCGACGTCTCCCTTTGGCTCTACGACACAGAGAAGATCATGGAGGACCTTCAGAAAGCCGAGGATCGCTTCAAACTCTCGTCCAAACAGTTGGAGATCGTCACCGAGACCATCGCCGACCTTGACCGTCAGCTGAACGATCTCGAGCAAGAGATAACGAGAAACCGGATCCGGTCCGAGGAACTCGTCAATCAGATCCAGACAGTACGCGACCGGCTGAATAAGCTCGACAACCGCTACGGCGTGATCCGGACCGACGTCGCTAACCTTGAGGAACGGATCCGCGCGGCAAACGAGCGCATCGGATCGATCAGGGGGCAGAAGGGCTCGCTCACGACCGAAAAAGAAAGCGAAGAGGAGAAACGCCGGTCTCTTGAATCGGTGCTTGCCGAAACAAAGAAACAGAAGGACGATACCGCAGATGCGCTGCAAAAGGTCACAGAGCGGCTATCCGAAATGGATCGCAAGCTTGAGGAAATGCTGACCGAACTGAACGACACAAAAGCTCAGGCAGTGGACTACCGCGCGCGCATCGAAGTCCTACAAAAAGCCGAGGATTCCGCTGGTTCGCAGGACGATACCATGCTCTCCGAGATTCATAAATACGAAGAATCCGAAGAAAAACTCAAGGCAGAAGCCGCAAGATGCGATTTGGCGGCATCCGGATTCCGCACGAGGATCGAGGAGACAGACCGCGCGATCGCGGATCTCACGAAGGATATTGCCGACCTTGAATCCGACCGCGACGAGGTCAAATCGAAACTGAACGACGCCTACGTCAAGCAGACTTCCACGCTTGAAAAAGCCAAGTCGCTCGAAAACCTTGAAATGCATTTCCAGGGCTACGGCGCGACGGTGCAGTTCATTATGTCCGAGTACGAGGCTGGCGCGATGGATTTCGGCAAGACCTACTTCGGTACCATCTACGGTCCTCTCTCGCAGCTGATCTCGATGGACGAACGCTACCATATCGCGATCGAAACCGCGCTCGGCGGCAACGTCCAGAATATCGTGGTCGACGAGGACGAGACCGCGAAGGCGGTCATCCGTCATCTGCAGAAGAACAACGCCGGACGCGCGACTTTCCTCGCCGTTTCTACCATCAAAGCGCAGTCCGAGACCGACGAGGTCCGTCAGGCGGCAAGTCACGCCGGCTATATCGACCGCGCCGACAGAGTCGTCAAGTGCGACGAGAAGTTCCGTGAGATCGTCGGCTGGTATCTGTCGCGTACCGTTGTCTTCGATACGCTCGAGCACGCGCTCGCCTGTTCGCACGCCCTTCGCTCGCGCATCCGCATCGTCACCCTCGACGGTCAGATCATCAACGCTGGCGGCGCCATCACCGGCGGTTCGGTCAAAACCTCCGGCATCCTCTCCCGTTCCTCCGAGATCGAGAAGCTGAAGAGCGACGCCAAGGAGCAGGGAAAAGAGATCCGCAAACTCGAAGAGGATCTTTCGGATATTGAAACGGATCTTACGGCAAAGCGTCAGGAACTGAAGGATCACGAGCAGAACAAAGAACTCTTGCTCACCATGTCGCGCACGCAGTTCTCCGATCTTGACCGCGCCAACGCGAATTTGGAGGCGAACGACCGTCTGCTGGAAAAGCTGCGTTCCGACCTCGAGACACTCCGCAATTCGCGTGAAGAGAGCGGCAAGGAGCGTCAGAAACTGCAGCAGAACCTGACCGAAGCCGAGGAAAAGGTCGAACGGCTCACCCGCGAGCGTAACGCGTACCATATCGAACGCAACGCCGTGGACGATAAAAAGAACGATCTGACCGAGGAGATCAACCGTTTGAATCTCTCGATCACCGAGACGGCGAAGGATATAGAGTCGGTCGATCAGATGCTCCGTTCGCTCTCCGAACGCGATCTGTCGGCAGATTCGGATATCGAGGCGCAGCGCGTTCTGATCGAGGGATACGAAAACCGGATCGCAGAGCTAAAACGCGAAGCCGAGGATAACCGGACGCAGCGCGACGAAGTCGAGGCGGAGCAGTTACAGGTGATCTCCAGCCGCAAGGGCGTCGATTCGGATATCGACACCTACGAGCAGCGGATCAACGATCTGCGCGTGAAGATCAAGAACAAAAACAACGAAAAGGAACTCTGCTACCGCGCAAACGTGACCGACGGGAGCAAGCGCGACGAACTGGCGGCTGAGCAGGAACGGCTCGGATCCCGGCTCTGGCAGGAATACGAGATCTCCTACGAGGACGCGGTCGCGCTCAACTATCCGCCCGTCACGAAAGAGAACCGTCCCGAACTTGCCGCCCGCCTGACGTCGCTCCGCGGTATGCTGAAGAGCATCGGTCCCGTCAATCCGGGCGCCGTCGAGGAATACGACGAGGTCAAACAGGAATACGAATCCAACAAGGCGCAGCTCGACGACCTCGAGACATCCTATAAAGAGATCCTGAACGTCATCTCGCGGCTGGAGACCGAAATGAAACGCACCTTCCTCGAGGTGTTCAATAAGATCAACGAGAACTTCGGCGTCGTGTTCCGCGACCTGTTCGGCGGCGGTACGGCGGAGATCTCGCTCACGGACCCGGAGGACGTTCTGAACTCGGGCATCGAGATCAAGGCGGCGCCTCCCGGCAAGATCATCAAGAATATGGCGCTGCTTTCGGGCGGAGAGCAGACCTTCGTTGCGATCGCGCTTCTGTTCTCGATCTTCAAGGTCAATCCGACCCCGTTCAGTATCCTCGACGAGATCGAGGCGGCGCTCGACGAGGTCAACGTCTACCGTCTCGGGGATTACATCAAACAGTCGTTCCCGGACACCCAGTTCATTCTGATCACGCACCGCCGCGGGACTATGGAGATCGCGGATCGGCTCTACGGGGTCACGATGCCCGACCGCGGCGTGTCTAAGGTCATTCCGCTCGACGTCGCCGAGATCGAGAGCAAACAGAAGGAGTTATTCGATGGGGTTCTTTGAGAAACTGAAAGCGGGGCTTTCCAAAACCAAAAAGGCGCTCTTCGGCGGGATCGAGGATCTGTTCAAGCGTTTCCGTCGGGTCGACGAGGATCTCTTCGACGAGCTTGAGGAATTGCTTATCACCAGCGACGTCGGGGTCGAGACCACCGAGGAACTGCTCGACAATCTTCGCGAACGCGTCAAAGAAGAGAAGATCAAGGAGCCCGAGGAGATCAAAAAGATTCTCTACGCCGAGCTTCGCGCTATGATCGGCGAGGGAGACGAGCTCCACCTTACCACCAAGCCGTCGGTCATCCTCGTCATCGGGGTCAACGGCGTCGGAAAGACCACCTCCATCGGCAAGATGGCGGCGGAACTGAAAAGTCAGAAGAAGAAGGTCATCGTCGCCGCCGCCGATACCTTCCGCGCCGCAGCCGCAGAACAGCTCGCTGTCTGGTGCGATCGCGCCGGGGTCGATCTGATACGTCAGGACGCGGGAGCCGATCCCGCGGCGGTCGTGTACGACACCATCCAAGCGGCGAAATCCCGCGGCGCAGACGTCGTGATCGTCGATACCGCGGGTCGACTGCACAACAAAAAGAATCTGATGGACGAGCTCGCGAAGATCAACCGGGTCATCGCCCGCGAACTGCCCGACGCAGACCGCGAGAACCTTCTTGTCCTCGACGCCACGACGGGACAAAACGCCGTCATTCAGGCGCGCGAGTTCAAAGAAGCGGCGCAGATCACGGGCCTTATCCTCACCAAGCTCGACGGCACGGCAAAGGGCGGTATCATCCTGTCGATCCGCCGTGAACTCGATATTCCGGTCAAGTTCGTCGGGGTCGGGGAAGGGATCGACGATATGAAGCCCTTTGACGCAGACGAGTTTGCGGAGGCGCTCTTCGGCGGAGGGATCGACGAATGAAGATCCTGCTCGCCACGCGCAACAAGAACAAAGCCCGCGAGGTCGCGGCGATCCTCTCGGAATACCGCGATCGGCTCGGGGATATCGAACTGCTGACGCTCGACGAAGCCGGTTTCCCCGAGGACGTTGAGGAAAACGGATCCACCTTTGAAGAAAACGCCATGATCAAGGCGAGAGCCGGCGCCAAGTCGGGATATATCACGCTGGCTGACGACTCGGGTATCGAGGTCGACGAGTTGGGCGGCGCCCCGGGGATCTATTCCGCACGCTTTGCCGGAGGTCACGGCGACGATCAGGCAAACAACGAGCTCCTGCTGAAAAAACTGCAGGGCGTACCGCGCGAGAAACGGACGGCGAGATACGCGGTCGCGATCGCGTGCGTTCTCCCGGACGGAGAGACGTTCACCGTACGCGGGACTACCGAAGGATTGATCCTTAACGCCTACGACGGCGAGGGCGGCTTCGGTTACGATCCGCTGTTCTGGTCTCTGGATCTCAATAAGTCGTTCGGAAGGGCGACGTCCGAGGAAAAGAACGCCGTCAGCCATAGGGGAAGAGCCGTTCGGCTCGCCGCCGCCGAGCTGATCCGGCGCCTGAAACCATAAACGAAAGGAATACCAAATGATCACAAGCAAACAGAGAGCGTATCTGCGCGGACTTGCCAATCCCCTCGAACCGATTTTCCAGATAGGAAAAAACGGCGCCGGGGACGAGGAACAGATCCGCCAGATCGGCAACGCTCTGGAAGCCAGAGAACTGATCAAGGTCCACGTTCTCGAATCCTGTCCGAATTCGGTCCGCGAAGCCGCAGGCATCGTCGCCGAGGGCTGCCGCGCCGACGTCGTGTCGTGTATCGGATCCAAGTTCGTCCTGTACCGTCACTCCGCTACCAAGAAGAGAGAGAAAGCCCTCGACCTGATCGTATTGCCTAAATGAAAGTCGGAGTATTCGGCGGGACGTTTTCACCCCCGCACAACGGACATTTCAACGCAGCGGTATCCTTCATGCGCGAGATGAAGCTCGATTCGCTTCTGATCGTTCCGGCGGCGGTCCCTCCGAATAAAGAGGGGCTGGATCTTCTGCCTGCGCGGCACCGCCTCGCCATGTGCCGGATCGCGTTTGCCAAGATCCCGGGCTGCGAG
>JAGCYR010000248.1 GCA_017960705.1 Clostridia bacterium
CGTCGCCGCCGCCGTCGGGATGACCGCCCTGTTCGGATTGGTGGCGATCGGGGTCGCGCTCTTCATCGTGACCGGCATCCGCACCTCCCGCTTCAACGTCTGGCATACCGAGGGGTTTGAGACCGCCTACGGCGTGTCGGGTATGGTCAAAGAGAAACGCCGCGCGCACGAACACGCCTACACCGTCTGCCTGACGCTCGGGATCGTGCTCTGCATCCTCGCGGTGCTGCCCCTGATCGTCGCCGGCGCTATGGGCGTCTCCGACCGGATCCTCACGGTGTTCCTGTCGATGATGTTCCCCATCATCGGGATCGGCGTCTATATGATCGTGCGGGTCGGAGTCGTGCGCGGAAGTTTCACCTTCCTTTTGAACGAGATCGACGCGTCCCCCGAAACGCGGAAAAAGAACAAGACCGAAGAGACCATCGGCTCGGTCTACTGGTGCGTCGCCGTCGCGATCTACCTGACCTGGAGTTTCCTTACGAACGACTGGGGCAGGACCTGGATCGTCTGGCCGATCGCGGGCGTTCTGTTCGGCGCGGTCACGGCGATCTGGCGGCTGGTCTCCGGCTCGCGTGACGACGAATAATGGTTGCCGTTTTCGACCGTCTCGCGGCGCAGGCGGAACCAAAGTACGCTGACTTCCAGGCGAAACTGATCCCGACCGTCCCGCGTGAAACCGTCCTCGGCGTTCGGCTGCCCGCGCTGCGCCGATTGGCGAAGGAGATCGGGGGCGACGAGGCGCGGGCGTTCCTCTCGGAATTGCCGCACAAAACGCTCGAAGAGAATCTGCTCCACGCGATCCTCGTCGGACGGGAGCGCGATTTTGCCGCCCTGATCGCGGAGCTCGACGCGTTTCTGCCTTTTGCCGACAACTGGGCGGTCACCGATATCCTCCGCCCCGCGATCTTCTCGAAGCGTCCCGCAGAGGCGCTGCCGCATATCGAACGCTGGCTCGGCTCTCCCCTGCCCTTTACGCGCCGCGCCGCCGTCGGGTTTCTCTTGGCGTACTACCTCGACGGGAACTTCGCCCCCGCGATCCTGACTCTCCCGGCGAAGATCCCGCAGGAAGAATACTACGTCGGGATGGAGGTCGCGTGGTTCTACGCCACCGCCCTCGCCAAACGGTGGGACGAAACGCTCCCGTACCTCGCCGAACGCCGCCTCCCCCCGTGGACGCACAACAAAACCATCCAAAAGGCGATCGAGAGCTACCGCGTCACGCCGGAACAAAAAACATTTCTCAAAACGCTCAAAATCAAATAAAAACAACGACGCCCGCGCATCGAACGATGCGCGGGCGCCGCGTCATGTCTGCCGACCTCTCGGCAAACGCGCCGTCGTTATTTTTCCAAACTCTTTTCCAGATCGGATCCTTCCAAAATATACCGCACCCCGCCTGCGACCAAAAACTCGTCCCCGCAAATGATCGACGTCTCAAAACTCCATTCTCCGCTGTTATCATCTTCGTCATAAGTGACCTTGGTCTGGAAAATATAAACCCGATTGTCGTCCGCCACGCGCCATACAAAATCGACTTTCCCGGAGTAGATGCTCGTGGATTGATCTCCGATATACGAGCGATGGACGTAGCGGCGTTCAAAATAGCCGGTATGGTCTTTATTGAAAACGAGGCACTCCTGCCTACTCGACGCATCCATTGACGTCTCCTTTTCTCCATTTTCCTCACTCACGTACTTTTTCCCGTAAACGATGCTCGGATCACGGGACGCATCGGACGCAGCGGACACGGACGCGGCGGACACGCACCCGACGAGAACGGAGCAAAGGATTGAGGCAAGAACGAGAAGAAGAATTATTTTCGCAAAACGTTTCATTGGCTTGAGGTCCTTTCCTTTTTTTAGTAGTATACCATTTCCCGTCGGGAACGTCAAGTATGCTTTCCCTCGTCGCTCGCGAGGAACCCGGCGAGTCCCGCCGCCGAGCGGAAGAGATAGCCGTCGATCCCGACCGATTTCGCGCCGTCAAGATTCTTTTGTACGTCATCGATCATCAGGGCGTCTTTTGCAACCACCCCCGCGCGTTCGAGAGCAAGACGAAAGATCGCGGGATCGGGCTTGACCAGCTTCACCTCGGCGGAAACGATCACGTCGTCGAAGAGATCGGCGATCCCGCACTTATCGAGCGCGTAGCGGAGATACTCCGACATGGCGTTGGAGAGCAGCACGACGCGGTAACGGGATTTCAGCTCACGGATCAGAGCGACGGCTTTTTGATCCGGGATCACGAGGTCCTCCCATTCGCGACGGATCACGTCTCCCGGCACCCCGACGGTCTTCCCCAGCCGGCGGTAGAGTTCGTCGTCCGGGATCGCGCCGACGTCGCCGTCGTGCATCATCTCTTCCTTGATCCGATCCGCCTCCTCCGCCGTATAGTAACGACGGAACCAGTAGGGCGCGACCTCGCGCATCACCACCCCGAAGCAGTCGAACAAAAGCAGTTTCTTCATATCACATAGCGCCGTCCTTCGTCGTTTCTCCCGCGGTTCCGCGGGGGATTCCCCTGTATCATAGCACAAAACGGGAGAAAATGCAACCGCGGTTTGTCCTTCGTCCGGCGCGGCGAAACCCTTTTCTTTTTTTTCGCAAAAAGGTCTTGACAAACGGTTTTCGCTTTGCTATAATACTATTCGTCTCGGACAAAAGTCCGGGCAAAAAGAGGACGATGGCCTGGTAGCTCAGTTGGTTAGAGCGCCGCCCTGTCACGGCGGAGGTCGTGGGTTCGAGC
>JAGCYR010000249.1 GCA_017960705.1 Clostridia bacterium
GTCGTAGTCGAACTCGAGCACCTCGAAGATCTCGCCGTCTGGTTTAAACGAAACGCTGACGCCGTGATCCTCGGTTTCGCCATCACAGGCGAAGGGACGGGCGACCTCGCCGCGGGTGAACCGCTCGGAGTATTTCTGCCCGTTGTGGCAGGAAACGACCTCCATCCACTCGGACAGAGCGTTCGCCACCGACGCGCCGACGCCGTGCAGACCCCCGGCGACCTTGTAGCCGCCGTCGCCGAATTTACCGCCGGCGTGCAGTTTGGTATAGACGACCTCGAGCGTGGGAAGCCCGGTCTGCGGGTTGATACCGCCCGGGATGCCGCGCCCGTTGTCCTTCACCGTGACCGAGCCGTCGGGATTCAGCGTTACTCTGACCGTGTCGCAGACGCCCGACTGTACCTCGTCGATCGCGTTGTCCACGATCTCGTACACGAGATGGTGAAGTCCGCCCACGGAGGTCGTACCGATATACATACCGGGGCGCTTCCGGACCGCTTCCAGCCCTTCGAGCACCCGGATATTACCGTCCTCATACTCTTTGGGTTCGAGATCGGCTTCCTCCGTTACGAGTTCCTGTTCCTTCAATTCGTCGGTCATGGTCGTTTGTTTCCTTTCGATAAGATACCGTTTGCTGTCGTTTTATCAATCGTCCGCGCCGCTCTCCAGCCGGGCGCGGAGCGCGGCGGTCGAGAGAAGCGAAAACAGGATGCGATAGTCCCCTTTGTTTTTGTCCGAAACCAGAAGCACGCTGCGCGGGATCTCTCCCCCCGTGCAGTCGGAGATCATCTTCTTTTTTTCGGCGTCGGAAAGATATTTTCGCGAGATCGAGGCGACCGTCATCGAGTCGAAGTCGAAGAAGGCGACAAGATCCCGTATCCGTACGGTCTCTCCGTTCCCTATATGCAGATACATCAACGCTTTAACCCTCCGTTCGGGGCTGTTCGGTGAAGATCCCGTTCTCCACGCCGATCATATTGACCGCGCGGGGATCAAAACCGCCCGATTCGCAAGCCGTCAATACGATCTGACGGTCTCCCGTCTCGCGCAGCACGTAGCCGCGCCGGGTCTCGTCGAGTTCGCTCATCACGTCGTCGAAGAGAAAAACCGGGTATTCCCCCGTTTCGTCGCGGCATACTTCGCCCTCCGCCAGTTTCAGGGCGAGAACAACCGATCTCTGCTGTCCCTGCGAGCCGTAAGCGCGGGCGGATATGCCGTTGACAAGGATCTCCGCGTCGTCCCGGTGCGCCCCGAAGAGCGAACATCCCGCCGCGATCTCGCGGTTGCGGTTCTCCCCGAACAGTTTGAGGTAAGATTCCTTAATCTCCGAAGGAGTTTCCCCCTCCGCTTCGCTTTGGTAGGTGATTTGCAGGGTCTCGCGGCTGCCCGAAAGATCGTTCAGAAGGTCTTTTGCGTGCGGAGCGAGCTTTTTTAAATAGGAAATCCTGTACTCCGCGATCTTCGCCGCGGTATCCGCAAGCCGATCGGTCCAGCTCTCGAGTTCTTCAAGGTCGTACCGGAAACCCTTCTGCATTTCTTTTAACAGACAGTTGCGGTTCTCGAGGATCTTGTTGTACTCGTCGCAGAGTTTCAGGTAGACCGGACGGCACTGGGCGATCGCGATATTGAGAAACGCGCGTCTTTCCTGCGGCGCCCCTTTGACGAGCGACAGATGTTCGGGGCAGAACAAAACCGCCCGGAAATTGCCGATCATCTCGGAGAGTTTGACGGGAGCTCCGTTCTTTTGCCGTTTGCGGGAGCCCTCCCAATACCGGTAGTCGAGCGTCTGTTCGCCGCTTCTCGTTTTGTAGGAGATCCCGATATGAAATCCCTTTTCTCCGAATCTGACCAGATCCTCGTCGCCGGAGCCCCGATAGCTCTTTCCCCTTGCGAAAAGGTAAACGCATTCGAGCGCGTTGGTCTTGCCCTGCGCGTTCTTGCCGTAAAGCAGATTGACGCCGGGCACGAAGTTCAGGCGGGCGGACGCGATATTCCGGTAGTTTTCCGCCGTCAGGGTCAACAGGTTCATGTCGCCGCCCTCGTTCGTTTGATTATTCTTCTTCCGCCGCCGGCTGTTCGTTCATCCGGACCGGCAGGATCATGTAGAAGTAACGGAAGCCGTCCTTCTCGTCCCATTCCTCCTCGACCGGTTCGACGGTGATGGACTGCGTCGGGCTCTTCAGGGTCATATAGATTCGTTTGCCCTCCGCCGCGCGGATACTGTTGATCAGGAACCGGCAGTTAAAGCCGATCGCGATATCTTCTCCCTCGTGATCGCACTCCATTTCGTCGTAAACGTAGCCGTTGACAGAATTGGAAGAAAGACTGAAGGTTTTGCCCTTGATTTCGATCTTAACGTAGGATTTTCCGTTGCCCTGGATCTTTTCCTCCGCGACGAGATTGGCTCTTTCAAGCCCTTCCATCAGGCGTTCGCGGTCGATCTTGACGAAGATATCCTGCGCCTTCGGAAGAATGCGCTGATAGTCCATATACTCGCTGTCGATCATACGGGTAAAGAAGATCATATCCTTCAGTTCCATGATCGCGTGTTTTCTCGACAGATAGATTTTCGCCTCCTCGTCCTTATCGGGCAGGATGCGGATCATTTCGTTCAGCGCGTGACCCGGGATGATGAAAGAGAAGTGGGTCGACGAAATGCGGCCGATATCCTGAATGTCGCTTTCCACGTGGCATTTGGAGAGCGTATAGCCGTCGCAGGAGACGATATCCATCCGCTTGCCTTCGACGGTAAAATACGCGCCGCAAAGCATCTGACGGCTGTCCTGTTCGGCGATGGAATGAAGAACTTTGCCGATCATCCGTTTCAGAACGCCCGCGGACACAGAAAAACCCGTATCGCCCGAAAGCTCGGGAAGGTTCGGGAAATCGGTCCCGGGCAGCGACTGCAGCGAGAAGGAGCTGGCGCCCGCGGAGATCATGGCTTTCCGGTCGTCGCCGATCTCCAGCGTGATCTCGTCTTCTCCGAGCAGCTTGACGATCTGAAGAAGGCGCTGCGCGTTGATGATGCAGTTTCCTTCCTCAATAATGGAGATGGCTTCGACCGTCGTTCTCATACCTTTATTCATATCATAGGAGGAAAGGCGGACGGAGTTCTCCCCGATCGTTTCGATCAGAATACCCTCGATCGGAGTGATCGTGTTCTTGCTGGAAACGGTACTCATCGTCGGGACGAGTCCCTCAAGCAGCGCGGGTTTCGAAAAAATAACCTTCATGGTCGTTCCTTTCCGCCGGACGGTACCGGTCTTTGGTTTTGGTTTATCGGAA
>JAGCYR010000250.1 GCA_017960705.1 Clostridia bacterium
CCCACGACCTCCAGGGCCACAACCTGGCGCTGCCACCAACTGAGCTACATCCTCCGTACCGTGGCGTACCTTGGGGGATTCGAACCCTCGACCTACTGCTTAGAAGGCAGTTGCTCTATCCAGCTGAGCTAAAGGTACATTCCCGTGAAACGACAATTATTATAACAAATCGTCTTTCCTTTGTCAAGTGGTTTTCAAAATAAAAAAGGGCGAAAAATCCGAGCGAAAAGAGCGTTCTTTCGTGCGTCTTGCGAAGGGTCAAATCGGTTTGCAGATCAACCGGACTCCCTCGACGGCGACGACCGAAACGTCCGCCCCCGCTTCGAGGACTCCGTCGTAATCGATCGAACGCGCAGCCCATTCTTCGCCGTTGACCGAAACCAGCCCGCAGCCCGCGAGATTATCGACCGTTTCGATCACTTTTCCGGTAAGACCGATCAGCTCGTCGGTGCCGCCGACGCGACCGCTTTTGCCGTTGCGGAGCGTCGCCAAACGGAAGAAGAGGAAACAGCAGAGCGTAGACACGCCGATAAACGCGAGAATCTGTGCCCACACGGGCAAACGAAGGAACGCGAGGACGGAAGCGACTACCCCGCCCGGGATCATCCAGAGCGCGATCATACGACGTCCGATCGCCTCAATAATCGCAGCGCAAAACACGACGCCGAGCCAAAGATAAGGCATATATGCTTGCATACGGAACGTAATTCCTTTCGGATCTTAATCGATGGTCTGCCGCCCGGTCATGGCGCGATGAAGCGTGACCTCGTCGGCGTATTCCAAATCACCCCCCACGGGGATACCGTAGGCGAGACGCGTGACCTTTACGCTATAGGGAGCGAGCAAGCGCGCCAGATACATGGCGGTCGCCTCGCCCTCGACCGTCGGGTTGGTGGCGAGGATGACTTCCCTGATCTCTTCGCTCTCGATACGGGCGAGCAGTTCCTTGATGTGGAGCGAATCGGGTCCGATCCCGTTCATCGGAGAGAGCGCACCGCCGAGCACGTGGTAGGTGCCGCGGTAGTCGCGAACGCGTTCCATCGCCATCACGTCGCGCGCGTCCTCGACCACGCAGACGATCCCGCCGTCGCGGTCAAGGTCGGAACAGACGGGACAAAGATCGCCCTCCGACATATTGCAGCACCGCCGGCAGGTCTTGATCTCCCGCTTTGCGCGGAGGATCGCCTCGGAAAAGGACTCGGCGGCATCGTCGCTCCCGGAGATGACCGAAAACGCGAGTCGGACAGCCGTTTTCCCCCCGATGCCGGGCAGGCGGCGGAATTCGTCGATCAGCCGCTGGAGCGGCGCGATATACTCCGCCATCAGAATCCGAACCCTCCGCCGAGACCGGGCATCTGACCCGTGATCTTATCCATCTCGGCTTTTTCTGTATCGGCGACGGTCTTGATCGCCTGATTGACGCCCGCGATGATGATATCCGACATGGTCTCGATATCATCGGGATCGACGATCTCGGGATCTATCTCAAGACCCGTGATCTCCTTCTTCCCGTTGATCTTCACGGTGACGACGCCGCCGCCCGCTTTGACCTCGTATTCCCTCGTTTCAAGCTCCGCCTGCAGGTTCGCCATATCCTCCTGCATCTGCTGCGCCTGTTTCATCAGTTGCTGCATATTACCGGCGCCGCCGTTCCCCTGCGGAAGTCTGACTTTCATATCTTTCTCCTCCCCGGTCAGAACTCGATCTGACCGTCGTTATTCTTCTTTTGTGCTCCGGACACGAAGCGGATGGACGAAGCCGCCGTCCCGTGGTCGGTAAGCAGACTCATCAAAACGGTCTTCGCGGTTTCGTCCCCGTCGACAAGCGAAAGGAACATCCCGACCGTGAGCGTCACCGTCACGACGCCGCTTGAGACCGTCGCGGTCGATCCGCGCATAAACGGAACGAGCGAGGGCTTGATCCTGCCGAACTCGTCGAGGATCAGATTCCATTTCGGGACCGGAACCGCGTCCGCGTCATTCTTTTCGGTTTTCTCTTTCTTGCCTTCGGGCGCGGGCGTCTCTGCGGGTTTCTTTTCGGGCGCCGGCTTTTTCTCCTCTTTTTGCGCTTCCTTTGCGGAAGCGGGGGCGGGAGTCGGCGAAACTACGGGCGACGGGTTCTTTGCCGCCGACTGCGGTACGCTTACTCCGGTACGGAGAAGCGCAACCTGCTTTTCGAGTTCCTCTACCCTTGCAAGCAGAGCTTCCGGCGAGACCGAGAGCCGCGGTTCGGCAAGCCGCGTCAGGGCGAGCTCCGCCGTGGCGCGTCTGTCGCCGCTTGAACGGCGAAGGATCTCAAGCGTTTCTTCCAGCAGTCTGCTTTGGTAGAGCAGCCGCCCGAGCGGGATGCGTTTCGCCCTATCGGAAAGAGAACGGAAAGCCGCGTCGGAAAGATCAAGGTACGATGCGGCTGCGTCGCCCAGCGTTTTCACGACCACGAGGTCGCGGGTATACGAGATCAGTTCGGTAAAGAAGACCGTCAGATCCTGCGCAGAGTTGATGACGTCGGACAGAAGACGGTAGAGGGTCGGATAGTCGCGGTCAGACGCCGCGTCGACGATCTGCCCCGGGAGTTCCCCGCCCCCGACGCCGAGAACGCGGGTCACGAGCTCCTCGTTCACCGTTTCGTTAGTGCCGGCGCAGAGCTCCAGAAGACTGATCGCGTCGCGCATACCGCCGAGCGACATACGTGCGATAACGCGCGCGCCCGCGTCGGTCAGATCGATGTCCTCGCTTTTGGCGATCTTCCCGAGATGCCCGACGATCCCGTCGGAGGAAAGCCG
>JAGCYR010000251.1 GCA_017960705.1 Clostridia bacterium
CATCACGTATTTGCCCCCGACCTTCGCGACGCCCGCGTTGAAGATGAAGCCCGCTTCGTAGGGGATATCGTCTTTGGTCAGGATGGGTCTCGGGTATTTTTTGATGCAGGGTGCGTCGGTCAGGATCGGCGTCCACTGTGCCATATCGTTTCTCCTTGTCGCTTTCGGGGGATTTTTCCCCATATCGTTTCCATTATAACACAATCCGCCCCGCTTTTGCAATCCGAAAAAAAGATTTTTTATGGAAAAGCGTGCGGGCGCTCCCTTGCATTTCGCGTGCGGGTGTGCTATACTGAAACGGTAGATAAAAGCTTCTTCGGAGAGTCGTATGATGGAAAACCGCGTCAACCGACAAACAGAGCGGAGAGAGCCGCTGACCGCGATCGCGGAAACGATCGTGCGCGGGCGGTTCGTGATCTTCGCGCTGTTTTTGGTTGCGGCGGTTTTTTGCGCGCTCACGGTCGGTCGCGTCCGGATCAATTCGTCGCTGACGGCGTTTTTGCCGAAGGAAACCGAGACCCGGCGCGGGATCGACGCGATGGAAAAAGAGTTCACGACCTACGGCGTCGCGCGGATCCTGATCGAGGGCGTGCCCTACGCGGAGGCGGAGGAGACGGCGCAGAAGATCGGGAAGATCGGACACGTCTACGAGGTCGCCTTCGACGATACCGCGGAGCATTATAAGGACGGGAACGCCCTGCTCGCGGTCTCCTTCGACGAACCCGAAACGGGGGAGGGCGCCGGGGAAGCGATGGGCAGGATCCGCGAACTGCTCGGGGAGCTCCCGTACCGGTTCTCGGTCTCGGGCGACGTCGGCTACAACTACCAGAGCGAGCTTGAAAAAGAGATGGTGGTCGTTCTATCGCTCGCCGCCGCCGTCATCGTGCTGGTTTTGCTGTTCACGTCGCGCAGCTATTTTGAGATCGTCGTTTATTTCGTCGTGTTCGGCGTTTCGGCGCTGCTCAATATGGGGACCAACTGGTGGCTCGGGGAGATCTCCGCGATCACCAACACCGTCGCCGTGATCCTGCAGCTCGCGCTTGCGATCGACTACGCGATCATCTTCTCGCACCGCTATCAGGACGAAGCGGGGAAGAACCCCGACAGCCGCGCGGCGATCATTCCGGCGCTCGCGCGCTCGATCGTCGAGATCTCGTCGTCCAGTTTGACCACCGTTTCGGGGCTGGTCGCCCTGATGTTGATGCGGTTCCGGCTGGGGTACGATCTCGGGATCGTGCTGGCGAAGGGGGTCGTGTGCAGTATGCTGACCGTCTTCCTTCTGATGCCGGGGCTGATCCTGCTGTTCCCGCGCGCGCTCCGGAAGACCCGACACCGCTCGTTCGTGCCGAATATCGCGCGCTTCGGGCGGCTGCTGCAGAAAAAAGTGCCGGTCTTTTTGATCCTGTTCGCCGTGATCCTGCCCTTCTCGTTCATTCTTTCGCAGAAGACCGAGTATTCCTTCGCGAAATGGAGCATCACCGAGGTTATCCCGAGCGACTACCGCAGCGAGCACAAGCGGGTCGAAGAGACCTTCCCCGCGGGGACGGCGGTCGCGCTTCTGGTGCCGGCGGGAGACTACGATAAGGAGAGGGCGGTCCTCGAAGAGGTCGCACAGGTCGACGGGGTCACGAGCGCAGCGGGGCTCGCCGTCGTGGAGATCGGAGAGGGGCGTATGCTGACCGACCGCTACACCGCCGGGGAGTTCGCCGCTTTCGTCGGGATCGGGGAGGACGCCGCCGAAAAGCTCTACCGTTTCTACGCTCTGGAATACGGCAACGCCGAGGCGTTCAAGTCGCCCGGAACCTATCCCGCGCCGCTGATCGACGTTCTGGTCACGCTCTTCCGCGTGATCGATCAGAAGCTGGTGACCCTGACCCCCGAACAGACCGAACAGCTCGCGGTCTATCGGACGCCGATCGAACGCGCCGCGAAGCAGCTGAAGGGGAGGACGTGGGATCGCTTGGTCCTGACGACCTCTCTCCCCGTCGAGGGGAAGGCGAGCGTGGAGCTGGTCGAGACCATCCGCGCCGTCGCGGAGCGGGAGTACGGAGAGGGCACCGTGCTTGCCGTCGGGGATATCACCTCCGCCAGAGATCTTGAGGATTTCCACCGCTCCGACTCGATTCTGATCGGGGTTTTGTCGGTGGTCTTCGTCTTTCTGATCCTCCTGTTCACCTTCCGCAGCCCGGTCGTCGCGGCGGCGCTGGTGTTCGTCATCGAGGGGAGCATCCGGATCAATTTCAGTTTCCCGTATCTTACGGGCGACCGCGCGGCGTTCGTGACCAATATGATCGTTTCGGCGATCCAGATGGGCGCGACCATCGACTACGCGATCGTGACCTACAGCCGCTACCGCGAGCGCCGCAAGACAGATCCGCCGCGTGAGGCGATGATCAAGGCGCAGAACGACGCTTTCCCGACCGTTCTGACGTCGGGGACGATCATGGCGGCGGCGGGGCTGCTCATCGCGTACCGCGTCAGCGACGTCTACGTCGGGCATATCGGGCTCGCCGTCGGGCGCGGGGCGCTGATCTCGATGATTTTGGTCCTCACCGTCCTGCCGCAGCTGCTCCCGCCGCTCGACCGCGCGATCACGGCGACAACCTTCCGTTTCCCCTGTAAAAACGGGAAAAATAAAGACCGCCCCCCGGAAGAGACCGAGCCGAATGAAGGAGAACGGGATGCGTAACGAGTGGACCGAAGCCGAGGGACGGAAGATCGTCGAAGCGGTGTTCCCGAAGGTGCTCGCGTGGGGCGCCGACGGGCTCGCTCCCGGGAAGCGTGAGGACGAGATGCTGCTTGCGCTTGGCGGCTATACCGATCCTTTGCCCGCGCTTGACGGGGTGACGTTCGGCTTTTACTTTGGCGACCCCGCGCCGCTTCTTAAAGCGGTCAACGAGGTCGAACCCAACTGGGCGAAATACTACGACGGGCGCGAACCGGCGTTCTGCGGGTTTATCGGGGATACGGTCGTTTCGTTCTGCCTGCTCTCGGACTTCGGGGAACGCGAGATTTTCGGCGGAAAGGCAAAGTTCGGCGGCACCGGCTGCGTCGGGACGGTTCCCGCGTACAGACGGCGCGGGATCGGGCTGAAGATGGTCTCGCTCGGCACCCTGATCCTGCAGGAGCGCGGTTTCGACTACTCCTATATCCACGATACCGGCGTTCCCGATTGGTACGCCAAACTCGGGTAC
>JAGCYR010000252.1 GCA_017960705.1 Clostridia bacterium
CGCCCGAGGCGGCGTTCTCCTTGGCTTTCGCAAGGTCGGAGAGGAAGCGGTTGGATTCCTCCGGGGTCGTGGTCGCGGGGGCGACGGGACGGGCGACGTAGGCGCCGGAACCGCCCGCGCGCGGAGGGATCGAGACCGGGGGTCGGGTATCGCGCGGAAGGGTCGCCCCTCCCGAATAAGACGCGCCGAACAGGGGGGTTTTGCCGGTTTGCGGCGCCGTGACGCGGTAGCGGTCGGCGCCCGTGTCGGCGGGATCCTTATCCACCCGATAACTCGTGCGGCGGGTGTTTTCAAGGGTGAGTTCGGGTCTTCCCTGTCCCGCTTCGAGCGCGGCGCGGACGGCGTAATAGACTGCCTCAAACACCGCCTGCTCGTTCGAGAAGCGCACCTCGAGTTTTGCCGGGTGAACGTTGACGTCGACCACGCGGGGGTCGCAGGTAAGGAACAGGACGGCGACCGGGAACTTCTCGGGCGCCATATAGGAATTGAACGCCCGTTCAAGGGCGGCGGTGACGGTCTTGCTCCGCACGTAGCGGGCGTTGATAAAGACGTTCTGCGCGTTTCTGTTGCCGCGGGCGTTGTCGCTCCGTCCGACGAAGCCCGAGACCGCGATCCCGCCGCTCTCCCCCTTGACCGCAAGAAGGCGCGTGGCGAAATCCCGCCCGAGCAGGGCGTAAAGGGCGTTTTGCAGATTGCCGTCGCCCGGGGTCGAGAACTTATCCGAGCCGTCGATTTTCAGGGTGAGCGCGATATCGGGTCTTGACATCGCGACCTTCTCGACCATCGCGGAGACAGCCGCAGCCTCGGTGGCGTCGCGTTTCAAGAACTTGCGGCGCGCGGGGACCGAGGCGAACAGGTTTTCGACCAATACGGTCGTGCCGTCGGCGCACCCGACGTCGGTGATCTCGGTGATATTCCCGCCCGACGCCGACAGCAGCGTGCCGGTCGCTGCGTCTTTGGTCTTGGAGATGATCTTCAACTCCGACACCGCCGCAATGGCGGCGAGCGCCTCTCCGCGGAAGCCGAGGGTCGAGATCGAGGCGAGGTCGTCGGCGGAGTGAATTTTACTGGTGGCGTGGCGGCGGATCGCGACCGGCAGATCCTCCGGCGACATACCGCAGCCGTTATCGGACACCCGGATCATCGAGATGCCGCCCGCGCGGATCTCGCAGACGATCTCGGTCGCTCCCGCGTCGATCGCGTTTTCGAGCAGTTCCTTGACCACCGACGCGGGGCGGTCGACCACCTCGCCGGCGGCGATCAGGTTGGCGATCTCAAAGCCGAGTACGTTGATTTTTCCCATCCGGGTCCCTCCTTCCCCGTCTTAACGGTCGCCCGAAGACAGGATCTTTTTCAGCTGGTAAACGAGGTTCATCGCCTCGAGCGGGGTCATGGTGTCGAGGTTGACCTGCCGCAGTTTTTCGGCGACCTCCTCGGCTTCCCCGGAGGCGACCATCGCGAACAGGTCGTCCGAGCGGGAATCGGGTATTTCGGTCCTCTCTCGCGGAGTAAAGCCGCCCTTTTCCTCGATCTCGGAGAGGATCGCGCGGGCGCGCTTGACCACCTCGTTCGGAACGCCCGCGAGTTTCGCGACGTCGATGCCGTAGCTGTCGTCGGTCGCGCCCGGAACGATCTTGCGCAGAAACGTGATGCCGTCGCCCTTCTTCTTGGCGGCGATGTGGCAGTTCACGACCCCGGGGATCTCTCCCTCCATCGAGGTCAGTTCGTGGTAGTGCGTCGCGAAGAGGGTCTTGGCGCCGATCTTCTTCCCAGCCGAGTATTCGGCGACGGCGCGGGCGATGCTCATCCCGTCGAAGGTGCTGGTGCCCCGCCCGACCTCGTCGTAGATGATGAGCGAGTTCCTGGTCGCGTTCTCAAGGATCGCGGCGACCTCGGTCATCTCGAGCATAAAGGTCGACTGACCCGAGGCGAGGTCGTCGGACGCGCCGACACGGGTAAACACGCGGTCGACCACGCCTATCCGCGCCTCTTTCGCGGGGATAAACGAACCGATCTGCGCCATGATGACGATCAGCGCGACCTGGCGCATATAGGTCGATTTACCCGCCATATTCGGTCCGGTGATCAGCATCAAACGGCGATCGGTGGTATTCAGGTACGTATCGTTCGGCACGAAATAACTGTCCTGTACGAAGCGCTCGACGACGGGGTGCCGCCCGTCCTTGATCTCGAGGACGTCGGACGAATCGACCTCGGGGCAAACGTAGCGGTTCTTCGCCGCGACGTCGGCAAACGAAAGGTAGACGTCGAGTTCGGCGACGAGCGAGGCGGAGCTCCGGATGCGCTCGGCGGTCTCGGCGACCAGTTCGCGCAGCCCGGTGAAGATCTCGTACTCCAGAGCCGCGAGTTTTTCGCCCGCGCCGAGTACCTCGGTCTCCATTCGCTTCAGTTCCTCGGTGATATAGCGTTCGCCGGTGGTGAGGGTCTGCTTGCGGACGTAGGTATCGGGGACGAGGTCGGTCTGCGATTTGCTGACCTCGACGTAGTAGCCGAAGACTTTGTTGAAGCCGACCTTCAAGTTGCGGATGCCGGTCGCGTTCTTCTCGCGTTCCTCGATCTCCTGCATCCACGGTCCCGCGCCCCGCTGGATCGTGCGGAGACGGTCGACGTCGGGATTGTAGCCGTCGCGGATCATCCCGCCCTCGCGGACGGTGTAGGGCGGCTCGTCGGTAAGCGCGTCGAGCAGAGCGCCCGCCACGTCGTCCAAGGGGTCGAGCCGGCTCGCGATCTCACACAGCGCCGGGCTTTTCGCCGCGGAGAGCAGGCGGCGGAGTTCGGGGAGCGCGTTAAGAGACACGCCGATGGCGCGCAGGTCGCGGGCGTTCGCCGTGCCGTAAACCGCCTTCGCGGTCAGTCGTTCAAGGTCGAGGACGCCCGAGAGGATCTCGCGGATATCCTGACGGAGCATATAGTCGCCGAAGAGTTCCGACACCGCCTTCTGCCGTCTTGCGATCGCCTGCGGGGAGATCAGGGGGCGCTGGAGCCACGCGCGGAGCATACGCCCGCCCATCGAGGTCTCGGTCTTGTCGAGTACCCAGAGCAGCGAGCCGCGCTTCTCTTTGGTGCGGAGGGTTTCAAGCAGTTCAAGGTTGCGGACGGTCGACAGGTCGAGGATCAGATACTGCCCGTCGCCGTAGACCCTGAGCGAGCGGACGTAGGTGGTCTCGGTCATCTGGGTCTCGCGGATATAGGCGATCAGAGCGCCGACCGACGCAAGCAGAAGCGGATCGGTCAGCTTGCCGGCGTCGACCCCGAAGCACTCGGCGGCAAGTTCCGACGCGCGGGAAAGGTCGAAAAGGTCTCCGCGGCGGTCGGTCAGCATCGCGCCGCAGCGGTCGGAGAGAAACGCCGAGAGGTCGGTGAGCGTGGACGCCGGAACGTTGAAGATGACCTCGCGCGGAACGTACGAGCCGAACTCGTTTTCGAGCCGCGATTCGATCGAATCCCCCTCGATCAGGGTGACCGCGATCTCGCCGGTCGAAACGTCGGCGAATCCCAGCCCGAACCGTCCGTTCTCATAGCAGAGGGCGGCGAGAAAGTTGTTTTGCCGTTCGGAGAGCAGCGTGCCGTCGGTGACGGTGCCGGGGGTGACGACCCGGATGACCTCGCGAGTGACCAGACCTTTTGCAAGCGCGGGATCCTCGGTCTGCTCGCAGATCGCGACGCGGTGTCCGCGCTCGACGAGTTTGCCGACGTAGAGATCGGATTTGTGGAACGGCACCCCGCACATCGCGGCGCGCCGACCGTCGCCGCAATCGCGCCCGGTGAGCGTCAGTTCCAGCTCGCGCGAGACGGTTACGGCGTCCTCGAAGAACATCTCGTAGAAGTCCCCGAGACGGTACATCAGGATATGATCGGGATACTGTTCCTTGACCGCGATATACTGCGCCATCATTGGCGAGGGGTTGGTCAGGTCGCCGATTTTTTCAATGACGTCGGGCGTGCGTTGTGCCATTTTATCTCCTTGGGTTCAGTTATCGTTATCGTTTTGTTTGGAGGCGCAGGCGGCGTGACAGGTCGAGCAGTCGTGGGTGCAGGACGAAGCGCCGAAAACGATCGAGCCGATCTCGTTATTGACCTCCTGCATCAGCCGGTTGACCTCCTGCTCCGAGGCGGTGTAGTCGCGGTATTCCTCGGCGGCGACGATCTCTTTTGCGAGCTGTTCCATCCGCTCGCGCGCCAGCGCGACAAGACCCTCGTTGCGTTCGCCGTCGGGCTTCTGATACTCGTCCGAGAGGATCGAGCGCTGGGTCTCGTATTCGTAGAGGGCGTCGCGGAGTTCGGCGTTCGATTCGTACGCCGCCTTCGCCGCCTTGTATTTTTCGATGATCGGGTCGGCGGCGATCGCCTCTCCGAGCTGTCTTGCAAGTTCCGTAACGGTCATGGGATTCTCCTTTATTCGGTCAGGGTTCCGCGCAGGGCGAAGGCGTCGGCGCGGTCGATTTTAATATTCACGAAGCGCCCGGCAAGTTCCTCCGGCGCCGCGAAATGGACGAGTTTGTTCCCTTCGGTGCGCCCGGTCATGATCCCCGGCGTGCCGTCGGGAGAGGGTCCGTCGCACAAAACGCGCAGGGTTTGCCCGACGAGCGGGCGGTTTTTCTCCGCGGAGATCTCGCATTGGAGGTCGAGCAGCCGCCGCATCCGCTCCCGCGAAACTTCAGGCGGAACGGGGTCGGGGTACTCTGCGGCGGGGGTGCCTTTGCGGGGGGAGTAGATGAAGGAATAGACCGAGTCGAAACGGACGCTTTTCAGGACGTCGAGCGTGGCTGCAAAGTCGGCGTCGGTCTCGCCCGGGAATCCTACGATCACGTCGGAGGTCAGGGTGATCGCGGGATCGCGTTCGCGGAGCCGCTCGACGATCGAGAGGTAGCGGGCGACGTCGTAACGGCGGTTCATCCGCTTAAGGATCGCGTCGGAGCCCGACTGCAGCGGCAGGTGGAATTGGGCGGTCAGGTGCGGGGTCGCGCAAAAACACGCGATCAGGTCGCTTGATACGTCCTTCGGGTGGCTGGTCATAAAGCGGAGACGGAAATCGCCCTCGATCTCCCCGATACGGCTGACCAATCCCGCAAAATCGCAGTCCGAGCGGTAGGAGTTGACGTTCTGCCCGAGGAGGGTGATCTCTTTGACGCCCGACGAAACGAGCCCCTTGATCTCCGCGAGCACTTCCCCGCTTTCGCGGCTTCTTTCGCGCCCGCGCACGTAGGGGACGATGCAGTAGGTACAGAAGTTGTTGCACCCGTACATAACGCTGACCCACGCCTTGTGAGGCGAGTGTCGCTCGACCGGAAGCCCCTCGTCGATCGGGGGAACGGCGGTCGGTCCGTCGGGGAGCAGAAAGGCGCGTTTCTTGGTCTTGATCGCCTCCGCGATCACGGAGGGGAGTGAGCCGATCTTCGCGGGCTCGAGCGTGAAACCGACGTAGGGATAGCGGCGCTTGATGTCATCGACCCGGTGGGGTTCCGCCGCCATACACCCGCAAACGCCGATCAGGACGCGGGGGTTTTTCTCTTTTACGTGCTTGAATCCCCCGATGATCGACAGCGCCTTGAGTTCGGCGTGTTCGCGGATCGCGCAGGTGTTGACCAAAATCAGCTCGGCTTCTTCCGGCGTCTCCGCCCGCCCGTATCCCATCGAGAGCGCCAGCCCGAGCAGCCGTTCGCTGTCGGCTTCGTTCTGCTGACAACCGAAAGTGAGAACGTAGGCGCGGCTCTCGCCGGGGATCACCCAGCGGCGAACCTCGTCGGCGGGATCGGTTATCGCGGGCATCTTCTCCACCTTCGGCGCTCCTTTGTTTTTGATAGTATATTCTATCATAAAAAAAGAGAAAAGTCAAGAAAAAAGGACGAATCCGAAACGAAATCGCGCGAATCGCGACCGAAACAAAAAGCGGGCGAAAAAAAGAAAATAGGGCTTGACACCGCCCCGTTTTTTTAGTATAATAAACGGGCAGGATCGCTTTTGATCCCGTCTTCATTCGGAGAAGTACTCAAGAGGCCGAAGAGGCGCCCCTGCTAAGGGTGTAGGCCGGGCAACCGGCGCGGGAGTTCAAATCTCCCCTTCTCCGCCATGAAAGAAACCTGATTTGTCTACCGGACAAATCAGGTTTCTTTCAACTAAGTGTTCCGCTGACGCGGAACGTGAAGCAAGGCTCCGCCTTGTGAAGCGCGCTTCACTCGTGAAGTGTGCCTTCGGCACGATATGCGGGACACTTAACTTCACTTTGCGGCGACGCCGCAAAACTTCACTACGCCGTAAGGCGTAACTTCACTTGCGCCGCAGGCGCATGCTTCACGAATTCTTCATCTGCCCGCAAGGGCAAACTCCGCTATTGAAATTATCACACTTTTCGAGTATAATAATAAAAAGAGACCGACAAATCGGGATTTGCAGAGGAAGCGAAATATGGTAGAAAAGATTATACAAGTTGCGTTTTACGATACAAAAGCGTACGATAAGCCATCTTTTGAACAATACGGCGGACAAAACGGTATACGGTTCCGTTTTTTTGAAACAAAGCTGAATGAAGACACAGCCGCGCTTGCCGAGGGATGCGACGCGGTATGCGTTTTTGTCAACGACGACGTGAGCTCCGCTGTGATCGACAAGTTGTATGAATACGGCGTCAGACTGATCGCCCTTCGCTCTGCGGGATACAACAATGTGGACGTTCGCGCCGCGTTCGGCAAGATACATGTCGTTCACGTTCCGGCGTACTCGCCTTACGCCGTCGCCGAGCACGCTGCCGCGCTTCTGCTTACTTCCGTGCGGCGCATCCACAAGGCGTACAACCGGACGCGCGAGTTTAATTTCTCGCTTGCCGGGCTGACCGGTTTCGATCTTCACGGGAAAACCGTCGGAGTTGTCGGTACAGGCAAAATAGGTCGTATTTTTATCGACATCTGCCGTGGCTTCGGTATGAAGGTTGTCGCATACGATCTTTTTCAGGCTGACGGGGTAGACTACGTATCGCTCGATACCCTGTTTGCAGAAAGTGACGTGATTTCGCTTCACTGTCCGCTGACAGATGATACGAAGCACATAATCAACGCCAAAACCATTGAAAAAATGAAGAAAGGCGTTGTGCTTATCAACACCTCGCGCGGCGCTCTGATCGACGCCGAAGCGCTTCTCAACGGGATAAGAAGCCGGAAGATCGGCGCGGCTTGCCTCGACGTTTACGAAGAAGAAGCGGATATCTTTTTTGAAGACCGTTCCGGACACATTATGGACGACGAACTGCTTTCGCGCCTGATTTCCATGCCGAACGTGATCGTCACATCGCACCAGGCGTTTTTAACCGAAGAAGCCCTGAACAATATTGCAGACACGACAGTAAACAACATTATTTCGTATTTCAAAAATGACGGCGTCTGCGACAACGAGCTGTGCTATCGTTGCGGGAATATTGAAAAATGTAGAAATGATCGCAAAGAGCGGTGTTTCTGACGTTAGTTTTCTGAACTGATTTGAGATTCTGACAAATTCCGGTTTGACGAGGCGGCAAGAGGCGTCACGTTTGTACCTTTTTACCTTGATTTCGGTACGTTTGTACGCTCTTGTACACCAAAGAAACCTCTTTTGTCTACCAAGGCAAAAGAGGTTTTTTCAAGAATGGATTGAATTGTTAACATTTGTTGTGTATAGTAAAAAGACAGAGAGATCTGCAGATTAGGATTAGGAGAGATGCGAATGAAGGTCAATTGCGTGTGGGAACATAATGGCAATGACAGCATCATTTACGCCAACAACTATATTGGAGCTTTTGCACGAGGGGCATCCAAAGAAGAAGCAATGCTGAAAATGCCGGAAGAGATACGAAGATTTCAGCTATGGCGCGGCGAAAAACCGCTTGATAATTATGAAATCGACATCGTTCAGGAAAAGGAATCTGGTCTGCAAGTCAGAGATGCAGACAGCGATGTTTTGTTTGCAACCGAAAAAGATCCTTTGAGCGCAGAAGAATATCAACATCTCAAAACTTTGGCTATGAAATCTGCCGAGGATTTTTACTCACTCTACAATTCGTTCCCTGATAAACATAAGAGCGCCCTTCCTTACCGCAAGACATTTTACGGTTCCGTTCCTCGTACTGCGGAGGAAATGTATCAACACACGAAAAACGTTAACGAATACTATTTCTCCGAAATCGGTGTGGATGCCAATAATGAAGGAACAATCGTTTCATGTAGGGCAAGAGGCTTTGAATCGCTGGAATCTATCCCTGGTTTTTTATCGCTTGAAACTGTAACGGGCAGTTACGATGAGCAATGGTCCGTGCGAAAGGTTTTGAGGCGCTTCATTTGGCATGATAGGATTCACGCCAAAGCAATGTACAGAATGGGTGTCCTTACATTTGGAGCGAATGCCATACCTGATTTATTCAGATTTGTCCGATAAATACCGGTTTGATGAGACGCCAAAAGACGTAAGGTTTGTTTCTTCTTCCCTCGATTTCGTTACGTTTGTACGCTATTAGACAACGAAAAGCGTCCCCCATTTCGGGGGGCGCTTTCTGCTCGGCGGATCAGTCAAGTTTGAACTCTCCGAGTTTGCGCCGCGGAGCGGTGCAAACTCTCATTTCACGCCATCCGAACCGCCGGGCATTACGAACCGTCGGGCGTGAAATGGGGAGTAGCGCCCGCCTGCGGGCATCCTGTCCCCGTCGCATAGTCGTCCGTGGCGCGCAGCATAGCCACCCGCCCCGTACTCCTTGCTTTGGGTGACACCGATTGTGAAAACAGTCCACCGGACTGTTTTCACGTCACTAACGTCAAATCTCTCCTTCTCCGCTTGCGGTTACTTTTGCGCGGGACGTCGAGGACGCCGTCCCCTACGGGGTACGCCGCCGTATCGTTTCCCAAAAGAAAAGAGGGCTCGTTGAACCCTCTGAAAACAAGCACATTGATTTGAACGATGGTCTCGGCTTTGCGCCGCGTGCTCCCCTGCCTGCACCATTACTTGCTTTCGGTTTGATTATACCATATTCTGTTCGCTTTGTCAACAGACCGTTTCGGCTTACGATCAAGCGTACCGTTTGAACTCGACGACGAATTCTCCGTTCTCGCACTTTTTCCATTCCGCGAAACGGTAGTTCTCGTCTTTTTTTGCGTCCTTTTCGGGCGTTCCGATCGGGGCGAGCCACCCGGAAACGTCCTCAAGATACAACGTATCCGTTTCCAGATCGCGTCCCTCTCCGCTGTCCTCAAAGAACACACACCCCTGCTTTTCCGCCGCGGCTTTGATAAGTGCGGTATAGTTTTCTTCTTTTTGCGAAAACGGGATGCCGGTTTTCTTTTGTAGTTGCTCGACCGCCCAGCGGAGGAACGCCGCCTTTGACATCCCCGCCGCTTCGAGTGTAGCGACGAGCCTATCGTATTCCTCCATTTTCACGTTGACGGCGAAATGCCGCGTCTGCCCTTTCGTTTTCTCGGCGTACCGTTTATCCGCCGCCCTTTGCGCCGCGCTCCGTGCCATATTATTTCTCCCTTTGAAAAAACAATTGTTTTCGACGCTTTGTTTTGAGAACTTGCGTTATCATTATATCAAAATCTTACAAAAAAAGCAATCCTTTTCAAGATAAAACGGGCTTATGCGTTTCCGTTCTCCTGCATATTCTCCCCTCCCCGCTTGCAAACGCACGGAGAATGTGCTATACTATCAGTAGGAAGCTGCGCGGTTCTGCCGGCGAAAAAGGAGCGTTCAAATCTCTTTCATCAAACCGTTTTGGAGGATGATAATGGAAGACAAGCAATACGTTGAGATCGATCCGTTGGAAAAAGAAAGCGAAATATTGTCTCTGTTCAAAGAATACGATCCCAAATCATACGGTAAAAATGATGAAGGATTCGATTGGATCGAGGAAGAGGATTCAAAATGCGTTGTCATCTCCAACCCGTATTCTGACAATGATCTCGAGATCAATATCGGCGATATGAACGAATTCACGGTTTATTTTGGTGACGCTCACGATCATTTTTGGGCATATCAGGAAGAATATGAGTATATGCTCGATATGATAAAAAAGATTCTCTTGAACGAGGTTTGTGAAGCGGAACTGAATGACGCTGACGGTAAGTGGTTTGGTTTTTGTTACCCGAACAAATCCGAAATAGACAAAGATCCCGTCGAACTGTTCGATTTTTGTTTTAATGAAAAAGAGTTTTCAAAACACTTATTCAAGAGCGGATACAGCGTGAGTTTCAGTTTTTGGAATCCCGTTGACAATAAAACGATAACGATCCCGGCGAAGCGTAAGCGCAAATGATGATTATTCGCTCTGTTTGAAATCGCAGTCACAGTCCGCGAAAAGCGTCCCCCATTTCGGGGGGCGTTTCTTTTTCAGACCGTCAAGTTTTTTCCCCCTTGCAATCCCCCTTCTTCTATGCTATAATATCCAGAGTTGATTCCCACTTCCCTTAACGGAGAAAATGATACATGACCGACCAATTTGAACGATTCAACAAGCGAAAACCGCCGAAAAAGTGCAAGTGGTATCTGAAGCCGATCGTCTGGATGCTCGCGTTCTCCGGGACGCGCAAGCACAAAACCAAGATCGAGCGGATCGGGATGAAGGGCGTCAAGCCCCCGTACGTCCTGATCGGCAACCACAACGCGTTTTTCGATATGGCGGTCTCCGCCCGCGCGACCTTTCCGCACGTGGCGAACTACGTTGTGGCGATCGACGGCTTTATCGGCCGCGAAGGGCTGCTGCGCGATATCGGCTGCATCTGCAAACGCAAGTTCACGAACGATATGACCGTCGTGAAGCACATCCGCACCGTCATCAAAAACAAGGGCGTCGCGGCGATCTACCCCGAGGCGCGCTATTCGCTCTGCGGAACGACGGCGCCCGTGCCGGAATCGCTCGGTCAGCTCTGCAAATCTCTCGGCGTGCCGGTCGTGACGGTCATCTGTCACGGGCATCATATCAATCACCCCTTCTGGAACACCCGTCACGAGCGCAAGGTGAAGCCCACGGCGGCGACGGTCAAGCAGCTGATCACCGCGGAGGAGATCGCTTCCCTCTCGGTCGACGAGATCAACCAAAGGATCGTCGGAGAGCTGCAGTACGACGATTTTGCGTGGCAGCTCGAAAACAAGATCAAGGTCGACTGCCCCGACCGCGCCGAAGGTCTACATAAGATCCTCTACCAATGCCCGCACTGCAAAAAGGAATTCGCGATGGCGTCGAAGGGCGCGGAACTGACCTGCAACGCCTGCGGCAAGGTCTGGACGATGACCGAATACGGCGAACTTTCAGCCAAGGACGGAGAGACCGAGTTTTCGCATATCCCCGACTGGTACGAATGGGAGCGCGAAAACGTCAAAGCCGAGGTGGAAAACGGTACTTACTCGTCGGGGATTCTGCCCGTCAAGGTGGAGAGTTTACCGAACGCGAAGGGCTTTATTCCGCTCGGCGAGGGGACGATGACGCACGATATGAACGGCTTTGAAGTCACCGTGAAGTCGCCCGACGGAGAGACCTATACCATGAAGAAGCCGGTGCCGTCGCTCTACTCCTGCCATTTTGAATACGAGTATCTGTTCGAGCACGGCGACTGCGTCGACCTCAACACGCTCGAGGACACCTGGTACGTGTATCCCGAGAACTGCGCGTTTTCTGTGACGAAGATGGCGCTCGCG
>JAGCYR010000253.1 GCA_017960705.1 Clostridia bacterium
CAGGCGATGCCCGAGAGGGTCTGGATCGTGACGTTGTAGGGAAAGATCCCGTCGAGGACGCGCACCGACTGGAGATTGTGGGCGAAGTGCCGCCCGGTTTTTTCGTACAGGCAACGGTCGAGGTACTCCTCCCCCGCGTGTCCGAACGGGGTGTGTCCGATGTCGTGTCCGAGCGCGATCGCCTCGATCAGGTCGAGGTTCAGACGGAGCGCCCGCCCGATTGTCCTGGCGATCCGGGAGACCAGCTGCACGTGGAGCGAACGGCGGGTCAGATCGTCGTTGCGGTAGAACGAAAAGACCTGCGTTTTGTCGGCGTAGCGGTTGTAGAACGGGCAATGCAGGATCTTGTCCACGTCGCGGATGAACGGCGTGCGCCAGACGTTCGGACGGTCGTTCGGAAGGTCCTTGCGTCTGACTGCGGCTTCGTCCGGGGTGGCGTAGTCGGGGAGACGCCGGTCGAGTTCGTCCCGGCGCATTTTCTCCTCGGTCTCGGGCGAGAGCGATTCGTAATAGAGCAGTTCGCCGCTTTCAGTCAAGGTACAGATCCTCCGTGATTTCTTCGTTCGAGAGCAGGGGATCGCGGTCGGCTCTCGCCAGCACCCGTCCCATCACGTCCGCCATCAGGGGACAGCTCCCGCAGATCACCTGCGCGTTCCCGAGCGAGCCGACGTCGGTCGCCCCGGTCACCCGGAAAGCGCGGTTGAGCCGCGGGAATCCGCGGGAGCCCCCGGCGTTCTCGTGACAGCGGTAGCCCCGGTCGAGGATCCGCCGCCCCGTGTGGTCGTAGATCCCGATATCGAAAGTATAGCGCGAGAGGTGTCCCGGGAAGGGGACCTCCGCCATCTCGTCGACCGCGCAGAGAAAGGTGTTCTGTTCCATTCCCACCCCGACGAGCAGGACGTAGCCCCCCTCTTCGGCGAGCCGCGAGAGGGCGCCTCCCACGGGGGTAGGGGTCTTGGCGTTTTCCTCTCCCGCGAGATACGATTCCGCCTCCTGTCCGAACCCGGTCATGGAGTGGGTCGGATGGAGCGAACGGAACCCGTCGCGGCGAAACGCCGCGGAGCTCGCGAGCGTCCCGATGCAGGGCGGGGTACGCAGGACGTCGTAGGTCGGGTTCTCCCGGTTGACGGTCGCCCAGGTATGGGTCGGCACGAGCAGAAGCCCGTCGGAAAGATACGCTTTCAGAGCGTCGATCAGCCCGTCGGCGCCCCCCTCGATCCCGCCGATCGCGTGGATCGAGGCGCGGATATTCACTTTCGCGTTCCTGGGGATCTCAAAGTCCTCCATCATCCGGAACACGTCGCGTTCGGTCACCATAGCGTTTCCCCCGTGGTCTTTCGGTTTTTCTTTCCTCCAGTATAGCACATCCGCCCGCCCTTTTGCAAGCCCCGCTACGGCAGACGGCAAAAATAACCTCCGACCGCACTTGACGGACAAGCGGGAAACGTGTATAATATAATTCAGGTCGATATACCCTTTCCGCGGGCGCGCGCCCGCAAACGCGAAAGGACAGAGAGAAAAGGACGGTCAAGTTATGCAGAAGGTCACGAAAGCGGTCATCCCCGCCGCGGGGCTCGGGACGCGGATGCTCCCGATCTCGCACGCCGTGCCCAAGGAAATGCTCCCCATCGTCGATCTCCCCGCCGTCGCCTACCTCGTCGAGGAGGCGGCGAAGAGCGGGATCACCGATATTCTCGTCATCACGAACCGCGACAAGGACGCGATCGAGGACTTTTTCGACTACTCCCCCGAATACGAGGCGGCGCTGAACGCGAAGGGAAGGGGAGAAGACGCCGCGGTGCTCCGCCGTTTCGCCGACCTTGCGAACGTCACCTTCCTCCGACAGAAGGAGGCGAAGGGGCTGGGGCACGCCGTCGGGCGGGCGCGGGCGTTCGTCGGGGACGAGCCCTTCGTCGTACTCTACGGCGACGACGTGATCTTCTCGCGCACTCCGGTCGCAAAACAGCTGATCGACGCCTACGAAAAGTACGAGCGCCCGGTCGTCGGGGTCAAGCGGGTCGCGCCCGAGCAACTGCAAAAATACTGCTCCCTGAAGGTCTCCCCGATCGAGGGGGACACCGCCGCGTTCTACTGCGACGATATGATCGAAAAGCCGAAGCCCGGCGAGGAGTTCTCCAACCTGTCGATTCTGGGCAGAGTTCTGCTCACCCCCGCCGTCTTCGATATCATCGACGCGCTCCCTCCCGGAGCGGGCGGCGAGATCCAGCTGACCGACGCGATGGCGAAGATCGCGCGCGAATCCGGCGTCACCGCGCTTGAATTCGAGGGGGATCGGTACGACCTCGGTTCGAAGGTCGGATTTCTGACGGCGAACGTCGTCGCGGGCGCCTCCCATCCCGAGACCGGAGAGGAATTCCGCGCGTTTTTGAAACGGTTCGTTGCGGAGATGGACAAATGACCGCCGTCGTACGCCCCGCGACCGAAAACGACCTCGCGACCCTTCTGGAACTCGAAGCGCGCTCGTTTTCGGTCCCGTGGAACGAGGCGGCGATGGAAAGCCACCTTGCGGCGCCCTACACGCTTTCGCTCCTGCTCTTCGAGGACGACGTTCCCGTCGGGTATCTGCTCGCCGGGTTCATCCCGCCGGAGGGCGACCTCTACCGGGTCGCGGTCCTGCCCGAAAAACGGAGACGGGGCTACGCGCGGCTTTTGCTCGGCGCGTTCCTTGCCGCCGCGGACGAGAGGGAGGTCGACGCGCTCTGGCTGGACGTAAGAGAGTCCAACGCCGCGGCGATCGCGCTCTACCGTTCGCTCGGTTTTTCCGCCGTTCTGAAACGCGATAACTACTACCGCGATCCTACCGAAGCGGCGCTCGTCATGACGGCGAAGCGCCCGAAGGAGTCACCGTAAGATATGTTCATACTTGGCTTTGAATCCTCCTGCGACGAGACCTCCGCGGCAGTACTCGAGGAGGTCGACGTGCTCTGGCTGGACGTCAGGGAATCGAACGCCGCGGCGATCGCGCTCTACCGTTCGCTCGGTTTTTCCGCCGTTTTGAAACGCGATAACTACTACCGCGATCCTACCGAAGCGGCGCTC
>JAGCYR010000022.1 GCA_017960705.1 Clostridia bacterium
ATCACGACGCGTCCGTTGACGTTTCTTGCCGCCCGCCCGATCGTCTGGATCAGCGAGGTTTCGGAGCTGAGCAGCCCCTCCTTGTCGGCGTCGAGTATGGCGACGAGCGACACTTCGGGGATGTCCAGCCCCTCGCGGAGCAGGTTGATCCCGACGAGCACGTCGAACACACCCAGCCGCAGATCCCGGATGATCTCCATCCGTTCGATGGTCTCGACGTTGTGGTGGATATAGCGGACGCGGATGCCGTGGGTCGAGAAGTAGTCGGTCAGGTCCTCCGCCATCTTGGTCGTCAGCGTCGTGACCAGCACCTTGCCGCCCTCGCCCACCGTGCGCTTGATCTCGCCGATCAGGTCGTCGACCTGCCCCTCGATGGGACGGACGAAGATCTCGGGATCGATCAACCCCGTCGGACGGATGATCTGTTCGACCACGGCGGTCGAGTGTTCGCGCTCGTATTCGGCGGGGGTCGCGCTGACGAAGACCGTCTGCCCGATCTTGGATTCGAACTCCGGAAATTTCAGCGGGCGGTTGTCGTACGCCGACGGGAGCCGGAACCCGTAATCGACGAGGTTCTTTTTCCTTGCGGTATCGCCGCCGCTCATACCCCGTACCTGGGGGATGGTGACGTGCGACTCGTCGACGAAGAACAGGAAGTCGTCCGGGAAGTAGTCGAGGAGGGTATAGGGCATCGAGCCGGGTTCTCTCCCCGAGAGGACGCGCGAATAGTTCTCGATCCCCGAGCAGAAGCCCACTTCGCGCAGCATTTCAAGGTCGTATTTGGTGCGTTCCTCGATCCGCTGGGCTTCGAGCAGCTTGTTTTGGCTCTTGAACCACTCGACCCGCTCGACCATCTCGGCTTCGATCTCCTCGAGCGCCTTTTCGCGGCGGTCGCCCGATACGGCGTAGTGGCTGGCGGGGAAGATCGCGGCGTACTCCAGCCCGCGGATCAGTTCGCCCGTCAGGACGTTGATCTCGGAGATCCGGTCGACCACGTCGTCGAAGAACTCGACCCGCACCGCCTTCTCCCCCGACGAAGCGGGGAAGATCTCGACCACGTCGCCCCGCACCCGGAACTTGCTGCGGACGAAGTTGATATCGTTGCGCTCGTAGTTGATCGAGACCAGCCGCGCGATCAGATCCTCGCGCCGGAGCCGCTGCCCCGCGCGCACCGAGACCAATAGCCCCTCGTATTCCTCGGGATCGCCGAGCGAATAGATGCAGGAGACGCTCGATACGATAATGACGTCGCGGCGCTCGAAAAGCGAGGAGGTCGCGCTGTGACGAAGCTTGTCGATATCGTCGTTGATCAGCGCGTCCTTCTCGATATACATATCTTTGCCCGGGATGTACGCCTCGGGCTGGTAGTAATCGTAGTAGGAGACGAAATACCCCACCGCGTTGTCGGGGAAGAACTCGCGCATCTCGGAACAGACCTGCGCCGCGAGCGTCTTGTTGGGCTCGAGGATCAGGGTGGGACGGTTGCAGCGGGCGATGACGTTCGCCATGGTGAAGGTCTTGCCCGACCCGGTCACGCCGAGCAGGGTCTGCATCCGTTCCCCCCGTTCGATCCCCTCGCAGAGCCGCGCGATCGCCTCGGGCTGGTCGCCGGTGGGGGTATAGTCGCTTTTCAGTTTGAAGGGAGCGTATTCCATTTGTTCTTTACGGCAGCGTGACGGTCTTGCCCGCCGGGACGGTGAAGATCTCCGTTTTGTCGCGTTCCACCCACACGTCGACCGACGAGGGGTTGTAGAGCGTCTTTTCGTCGGCGGACACGCGGACGCGACGGGTCGCCTCGATGTAGTCGTAGATCTCGATATTGGTCGCGTACCAGACCTGATCCAGCCCGGCGATCTTCGAGACGGTCTCCTCCATCTTCGCCCAATCTTCCTCGGTCTTGAACTCGTGCGAATGCCCCCAGATGTAGAGCATCGGGCGGGTCCACTCGGAGTCGATGCGCGAGAGGAAATCCGCGATCGGCTTGTCGGCGTCGCGGTGGTGACAGGTCGGGTGCCACACGCGCCAGTCGTCGGGGAAGCCGAAGTTGAAGGTCGCTTTGGTCGTGCGCGAGTAGACGATGCCGCACGCCGTCAGCGCCCCGAGCACCCGGTCGTCGTAGTCGCCGCAGGGATAGGACATTCCGACGACGGGATAGCCCGTGTATTTTTCAAGGTCGCGGCGGTCGTTGATCAATTCGTTCAGAAGCGACGAAGCCGGCATTCTGGTCGGCCAGCCGTGGTGGACGGTGTGACAGGCGACCTCGTGCCCGATATAGCGGTCGACGAACGCCTTTTTCTCGCTCTCGTCGGTCATCTTTTCGAAGACGCGGGTGTTCAGGTGGAAGGTCCCCTTCACGCCGTACTTGTTGAACAACTCGATCAGACGGGGGTCGTTGCCACTCCCGTCGTCGTAGCTGAAGGTGACGATCCGTTTTTTGCCGCCGGGATAAACGTGGAACTGAAGCATTTTCGTTTTCCTTTTCTTTATTTGCCCGAGATCGTGACGCCGGAGAAGGCGGCGAAGGGAAGCGACGAAGAACCGTCGGAGACCCGTTCGCTCGACGCGCCGGCGAAGTGGAAGAGCATATCGGCGAGGTTGCCCGAGATCATGGTCTCGCTCACCGCGTCCGCGATCTTGCCGTCCTTGATCCGGAAACTGTTTTTCGCAACGCCCGAGAAATCGCCGTTGTTCGCAGGACGGCCTCCCGAGAAGCGGTAGACGAACAGCCCGTCGTCGATCCCCGCGATCAGCTCGTCGAGCGTCTTATCCCCGGCGGGCATCGCGAGCCAGCCGGTCGCGGTGTTCTTCGAGCGGGGGCAGCCGACCTTGTTCGAGACGTAGACCCCTGCGACGAAGCTCTCGAGCACGCCGTTTTTGATCAGGTCGAAATCTTCGGTCAGATATCCGTCGGAGGTCAGCTGCTGGGGCAGGACGACCGCGGGATCGTGCGGCGCGAGCGAGAGGGTGAAGTCGGGGGACGCGACTTCTTTGCCGAGTTTGTCGCGCCATACGCTCGTCCCGTCGATCAGGGGCGTGCCCGACGCGAAACTGCCGATCGCGCAGCGGAGCAGATCGCCGAGGCAGTCGGGCGCGAGGACCACCGTCCCCGTGAAGTTGCCCTCGACCGGCACGGTGTCGATCTGTTTTTCCACGTCCGCGAGCGCCCGCGCGATATCCCCCTGTTCGATCAGGGGGGCGTCGAGGTCGGCGGTCTGATACCCCGCGCCCATGAACGACGAGGCTTTTCCGTCGCGGTGCGCCGAGAACATCAGCCCCACGCCGTAGGCGCCGTAGACCATGTGGAACAGATTGCCGTTGGTGTCGGCGTAAACCGATTCGGTTTTTCCGTGGTCGCAGATCATCTGTTCCATGATGATCGACGGATAGCGCTTTTCGATCTCCTCTTTCAGCTCCTTCGTCCGCGCGAAGAACCTTTCTGCGTCGGGCTCGGGCACGCCGTAGGTCAGCTCGCGTTCGCCCTGATTTTCCGCGATCCCGCGGGCGGGATCGGGCTTGTCGGAGTCGACGCTCGCCATACAGTCGGATACCGCCCGGTCGATATCGGCGGGCTCGAAGCTGTTCAGCGTGACGCTCCCCGTCTTGGTCTCACGGAAGGCGGTCAGGGTCAGACTGCGGCTGAAAACGGTACGGTAGAGCGAGAACTCGCCCCCGTCGATATTGAATTCGCGGTGTTCGGAAACCGAGGGTCTCGCCTGCGCCGCGTCGGCGCCGGCTTCTTTCAGTTTGGCAAGGCATTCCGCCGCCAGTTTTTTCAGATCTGTCACGTTCACGTCCTCCTTCTGTCAGCGTCCGCCCATCATCAGGCGGCAGCGGAGTTCGGGTCCCCCGAGTCCGACGGGCATGGGCTGCTTCTTTCCGCAGAAGCCCGAGCTCGACCAGGTCACGGTGTCGGAGACCATATCGACGGTCTTCAGCATCTCGAACGCCACGCCCGAGATGGTCGTGTCGAGCAGGGCGCGTCCGAGCTTGCCGTTCTTGATCTCGTAACCCATCGTCACCCCGAACATAAACTCGCCCGTCGTGTCCGCCTGACCGTTGTTGGTGTCGATCAGGTAATACCCGTCCTCGATCGACGCGATCATATCCGACAGGCGCGATTTGCCCGGCAGGATCGCGGTGTTCCGCATCCGGATCAGCGGCTCGTCCGAGAAGGCGTAGGCGCGGGCGTTGCCCTTCGGCTCCATCCCGAAACGGCGGGCGGAGTCGCGGTTGTTCATATAGCCGACAAGGATCCCGTCACGGATGATCTCGGCGTCGACTGCGGGAGTACCCTCGTCGTCGACGTAGACCGGGAGCGGCGCGGATTTCCCGAACGCGGAATGGGCGAAGTCGGTGAGCGAAACCAGCGGGGAAGCGACGACCTTCCCGAGCATAGGACCCGCGACCGAACCGCCGATCACGAGGTCGGCTTCGACCGTGTGTCCGACCGCCTCGTGCGCCAGCATCCCGGTCAGCTCGCCCCCGAGGATGCAGGTCTTGATCCCCGCTTCGGGGCGAACGCCCTCGGCTTTGGCGAGCAGTTTCCCGTAGAGCAGATCCACCTCGGGAAACACGTCCTTCGGATCGCGGAACAGCGCGTCGAAGCTGCCGTATCCTCCGACGACCGAGGTCAGGTCGACCGGTGATCCGTCGGGCGCTTCCGCCGTGAAGGACAGATAGAGATAGCAGCGGGGAAGATAGGTGTGCGCGTCGGTCCCGCCCGAGACGGTCAGCACCTTTTCCATACTGTCCGCGCGGAAGCGGAGACGGCGGCTGATCAGCTTCGGGCAGTTTTTCGCGATATAGGCGTCGACCTCCCGCGCGAACTCGACGTACGCCTTCTGTTCGGGGTCGCCGGGTTCTCTTACCATACGGAAACGGCCGCCCGCCGCCTTCGGCAGGGCGGGTTTTCCGAGAGCCACCTGTCCGTCGAGGAAGGCGGCGTTCTTTTTCGCTTCGTCAAGGACGGCTTTCACGCTCTCCTCCGACACGTCCGCGACCGAAGCGAACCCGGCGACGCCGCCGCGGATCACCCTCGCGGACAACCCCGCGGTCTCGGAGCGTTCGTTCGTCAGAAGATCGCCCTGCGCCAGGGCGACCGTGCGGACCGTGTTCCGCTGGCGGCGGACTTCGGCGTCGGGCTCGCCCGCGAACAGATCCCGTCCCGTAAGATCAAATTCCCTTAACAATGCGGTAACCTCCTTGTAGTTCAAGTAACATATATACCTACTCTATTATACATTCCCGCGCCCGTTCTGTCAAGGGAGGAGAGGGGGGACGCCGCCCGAAAAAATCTTGCCTTTCCCGCATAATTCCCGCCGGTTTGTCAAGAATATGGAATACATCAACGATCTGGAAAGGAAACAGCAGGATGGAAAACAAAAAGCAGACAAACGAAGCACAAAGGGAGGAGAGGGCGAAGGCGAACCGGATCCTGTATCTGGTGATCGCCCTGATCCTCTGCCTCGGCGCCGCGATCGCCGGGATCGCCGCTTCGGTCACGTCGGGCAGACGCGCGAAGCCGGTCGCCGGGACCGACGCGCCCGCCGTCACGACCGGGAGCGAGACCGCGCCCGCGACCGAAGGGAGAAAGGATGCCGCCGTCGAACCCGAGGACGCGATCCCCACGCTCTCGGCGCCTCTTTCGGGGAGAGTCTATCGCGCCCACGATCTGACCGTCCCGGTCTACTCGGTCACGCTCGACGAATACCGGGTCCACAACGGGGTGGATATCTTGTCGGAAGCCGGCAACGACGTTAAGGCGATGGCAAGCGGTATCGTCACGGAAATTACCGACCACCCCCTTCTCGGCCACAGCGTTTCGGTGCTCCATGCGGGCAACCTGACCTCGGTCTACCGCAATCTGGTGCCGGAGGAGATCGACGGTCTTACGGTCGGCGCTCCCGTCGCGGCGGGACAGGTGATCGGTCACGTCGGGGACACCGCCCTCGTCGAATGCTGCGACGAACCGCATCTGCACCTTGAAATGACCCTCTCCGGCGTGTCGGTCGATCCGCTCGACTACGTACCGGAGGAGAGCATCGCCGCAAGTCTTACGTCCGACGCGGCGTTCGAGGGCTGAGCGCACCCTTCCCGGGGACCTTTGCCGTGCGGCAAAGGTCCCCGGGAAGGTCCGGTTTCGGGCGAAAAAAG
>JAGCYR010000254.1 GCA_017960705.1 Clostridia bacterium
CAGTGTCCGCCTCCGCCTGACGGAAGCGTTCCATCTCGCGGATCGCCTGGCTCCGTTCTATGACCAGCGCGGAGCGGGTCGAGGCGTCGGCGTAACCCATCAGACGGCGGTTCAGCGCTCCCGTACTGTAGTTCAGCGCGAGCAGGAAATAGCGGTGATCCGAGAGGTTGCCTTCGTACTCGGCGAGGTAGCGTTCCTCGGGCAGTTTGAGTTCGGCGAGCAGTTTGTTGCGGTAGGCGTACGCCGATTCGGGATCGGTCGCAAGGATCTCGTCCGCGTAGCCGTCGGCTTTTTTCCATTTGCGTTTGGACAACGCGCGGTTGGATTTGTTCAAAAGTTTCTGGTTGCGCTTGCGGTCGATCGAATCGGAGAGCCGCGCCGTCATACGGCGGTCGGTATCCGCGATCTCGGACTCGGCGCGCCGTCCGGTCTCGGTCTCGGGGACGAGAACGGGGGTCACGGGAGCGGGCGCAGGTTCCTCCGCGGGCGCAGGCGCGGAGGCGGGAACGGGCACGGGAACCGGAACCACCGCGGGAGCCGGCGCCGCTTCGGATACGGGCGCGGGTACCGGCGCGGGGGCGGGTTCGGATGTACGGATCGGTTCCGCCGGGGCGGGCGCCTGTTCGGGAAGATCGGTCTTATGCGCCGCGACCAGCCGTTTGCCCCGCAGGGCCTCCTCGTTGTCGGGCTCGACCTTCAGAATATCGTTTAAGGTAGCGTCGGCGCGCATCCACTGCTTGGCGTTGATGGCGCGGAACGCCGATTTCAACCGTTGTGCGGTAAGGGAAGACTGACCGGGCTTCTTTTCGGACTGCGCCGCCTCTTTCGCCGCGCGGTTCGCCGCCTCCGCGGCGCGATTCGCCTCCTCGCGGCGGGCGTCCTCGCGTTTCTGATCCGCCATCGAGAGCCGTCCTTTCGCCGCGGGGGCGCCGGGACGGTAATCGTCGGCGGACGGAGCCGAGACGGGCGCAGCCGGCTTCGATTCCGGCACCGTCAGCGGCGCTTCGCTGCCGAGTCCGAACTTGCTCCCGCAGGAGGGGCATACTCCGCCCGCGAGATTTCCGTCCAGTTTGACGGTCCCGCCGCATTTCGGGCAAGTCATCTTCCTGATTTCCATTTCGGCTCTCCTTGTGGTTCGATTTCGAAAAAGTCTGTTTCAAAGAGACTGCGACAGTTTTACATATAATATTATATCATATATTTGCGCAAAGTCAAGGTCGAAATCCGGGTTTTCTCCCTAATTTCGTTCGCCCCGGAACGGGGGTCGCGAAAAAAGAAAATCGGGAAATATCATAGTCGATATTCCCCGATAAAAGTTGAATTTTGACGATCCCCCCTGCGGTCAGTCGTCCCCGAACAGAGCCCCGTTGAACGCCGCGTTCACCGCGTTGACGCGCGAAGCGAAGTCGGCGGAAATGCCGTCCAGTTCCGCAATCCGGGCGCTCGCCTCGGCGTAGCCGGTATTCGCGTAGGGAAGCAGGAGGATGGCGGCGCGGATCAGGCGGTACTGCTCGCGCAGGGTCTTGTCTTCAAGCGTCGTTTCGTTGCGGTCCATCCGGAACTGCGCCGTGTAGGTCGCGTTCGCGCTTGCCGAACGGACGGTTTTATCCCACTGCACGAAGGTATAGTCGAACAGGTTGGAGGGCAGCTCGAGCGAGCCGTCATAACGCGGCGTCTCGCCCGGGAGGCAGACGGTTTCATAGGTAGAGCCTGCGACGTTCCAGGTAATGACGTAGCCGCCCGCTGTGTAGACCTCTTCGGTGACGTTGCCGCTGTTGGGGTCCGCCATCAGAGCAAGGGTGAAGGTGACGGCGCTCCCGTCGGTGCTCGCTCTCATTCCGAAAATGAGTTTCGAGTGACCGTTGTATGTGCAGATTACGGTCGGTTCTGCTTGCGTGACGGGATCATAGGAGTAGACTTTTTTGCTGCCGTTCCAATAGAGTTTGCCGTTCAGATACCAAAGCCCGGCATAAGTCCCGTTCCAGGTCCCACCGCCTATCCCGAACACACCGCTGTCGCGCCAGGACAGCCCGAGGTCGCGGAGAACGCTGAAGGTCTCGGTTTCGGGGTCGTAGGTAACGAGCTTGCCGTCGCTGATCGCGTAGATCCCGTCGGTCGTGTAGACGAAAGGGGTGGTCACGTCGGCGAACGTCGCGTCGTATTTGCCGTTGGTCGCCCGGACGGGGGAGACCCAGCCGGTCTCGCTGTGGTGGCTGCGGTCCTCGCTGACCCCGACGTCGAAATAAGAGTCGGACGCAAGGAAGAATTCGTGCGAGACCTGCCCGTAAAAGCCCTTGTCGTCGCGGTCGTCCCAGGTCACGTCCATGTGATACCAGGCGTTGCCGATCTTGACGATATTCCACTCGTGGTTCAATCCATCGCAGGAAACGCACTCGCACTCGACGCCGAGCTTTTTGAGCAGGTCCCGGGTGAGCAGGGAATACGCCTGACAGACGCCGATCTTCTCTTTCAGCATATTGTAGGCGTCGTAGACGGCTTGTGCCTTTACATTTTCGTCTTTGCTATATACTCTGTGATCGTAATCGTAATGGAGCGCGACGTAGTCGTGGATGAAGGCGACCTTTTCCCAGTCGGACGTTTTGGGATCGACTTTCGCTAAGATCTCGTTCGTCAGCGCGTGGAACTCGGCGAGCATCGCGGGGACTTCGGCAGCGTCGTAGGCGTAGACCGGGCTGATGGTCTGGACGACGTTCGATCCCTCGATGCAGGAGTAGTAATAGCGCCCGTTGAGGAAGAAGAGCTCCGCCTCGGAGTAAAAGAGCATCGAGAAGAGCTCGCCCAGCCGCTCTACGTCGAGGTGAAGGTCGGTCACGCTGATCTCAGTCTTGCATTCGAGGACCTTCTGGAGCAGATAGAGGTACTCGGCGCTCTCGGTGATCAGCCCGCTATCGGGCGAGCCCGAGAGCAGAGCGGGGACCGACGCTTCTTCGGTTTCCGCGGCGGCGGGAGCGGTCCCCGTGCCGAAGGGAGTGATCAGCGGGATCAGCAGGAGGACGGCGATCAGCAGCGCCGCGATCCGTTTGCCGACCGACCAGGATACGGTTTTCATATGGAACTCCTTTCAAAAAAGGGAGGATTCTTTTACCCATTATATCACTCGCGCGTGTATTTGTCAATCGAGACCGTTGAGAAACGGGCGGCGGCGGCAAACGGGAAAAGTAAACGGCTCCCGCGTTCGCGGGAGCCGAAAGAAGATCATTTCCGCTTGGCGATCTCGGTCACGGTCACGCCCTCGGGGAGCTTGATCCCGCGAACGCCGTAGGTGCGGCGGCCGGTGACGGGGATCGGGTCCTTGCGCGGCTTCTTCTTGCCGTCCGAGAGCAGCAGATCGACGGTCGACGCGCCGGAGAGCAGACCCGCGTAGATCAGCTTGTCGCCCTCGCGGAGGAGCGCCGATTCGTACTTTTTGCGGTTGATCTTGTATTCCGCGAACGCGGAGCATTTCAGCATCCCGCGCTCGGAGGCGGTCAGAACGATCTCCTCGTCCGCGAGCGTGGAGGGCAGGACGCAGAGCAGGTAGTCGTCCGAGAAATCGCGGATCAGCTTCTCGGGGATGACGCCCTTGTCCTTCGCCGAGCGGCACTCGGGGATATCCCCGGCGCAGAGCTGGTACACGCCCGCCCGGTTGCCGAAGAAATAGAGCGTCACGTCGGTCCGCGTTTTGTCGAACAGTTCCGCGGGGGTGGTTGCTGATTTCTGCATATTTTCAAAGATCTTCTCGCTTACGCGGTGGAGGTTCCCGGTCTCGTCGATATAGGCGACGGTGTCCTCCGCCTGCCGGAAGTCGTCGAGCTTGACCGTCTCCTCCTCGATCTCGCCCGCGAGCTCGGTACGGCGCTCGGAGTGCAGCGCCCGCTTGACCTCCTTCAGGGAGTCGATGATCGCGCGGTCCATCTCGGCGGGATCTCCCAGCAGCCGCTCGTAGTTCGCGACGTTCTCCCTGACCTTCGCCAGTTCGTTTTCGAGCGTCTCGATCTCCAGCCCGGTCAGCCGGCGCAGCTTCATTTCAAGGATGGCTTCCGCCTGCCGGTCGGTCAGGTTGAACTCGGCGCAGAGCTGTTCCTTCGCGGCGGCGGGCGTCTTGGAACCCCGGATCACCGCGATCACGCGGTCGATGTTGAGCGCCGCGACGGTCAGCCCGCCGAGGATCTCCTCGCGGTCGCGGGCGACCCGCAGATCGAAGTTGATCCGACGGCGTTCGATCTTGCGCCGGAACGCGACGTAGTAGTTGACCGCGTCGAGCAGCGGGAGCTGCATCGGGCGACCCTCCGCGATCGCGATCATATTGACGGCGAAGGTCTTCTGCAGATCGGTGTAGCGGTAGAGATAGGTCAGCAGTTTGTCGGCGTCGTAGCCCCGCTTGACCTCGATGACCGCGCGGATCCCGGTGCGGTCGGATTCGTCGCGGACGTCCGAGATCTGCTGGATGATCTCGCGTTTTGCCTGCGCGTGCTCCAAAACTTTGGCGAGCAGTTCCGCCTTGTTCGACTGGAAGGGGAACTCGGTGATGACGATATTGGTCTTGCCGTCCGGGAGCTTCTCGGTCACGGCGCGGGCGCGGACGTAGAGTTTGCCCTCTCCCGTCGCGTAGATGGCGGGCAGATCCTGCGGATTGACGATGATCCCGCCGGTCGGGAAATCGGGACCCTTGATATGCTTCATCAGCCCTTCGAGGGTGAGCTTGGGGCTTCTTACCGCGGCGATCACGCCGTCGATCACCTCGTCGGGGTTGTGGGGCGGGATGTTGGTCGCAAGCCCGACCGCGATACCCGCCGAGCCGTTGATCAGCAGGTTGGGGAAGAGCGCGGGCAGAACGTCGGGTTCGCGCCTCGTGTCGTCGAAGTTGAGAGACGACGGCACGGTCTCTTTCGCAAGGTCGCGCATCATTAAGAGGGCGGCGGGCGCCATTCTCGCCTCGGTATACCGGAAGGCGGCGGCGGTGTCCCCGTCCATCGAACCGAAGTTGCCGTTCCCTTCGACCAGCGGCACGCGCATATTGAAGTCCTGCGCCAGCCGGACCATCGTGTCGTAGATCGAGCTGTCGCCGTGGGGATGGTATTTCGCCATGGTCTCCCCGACGATGTTCGCCGATTTACGGAAGGGCTTATCGGGCGTCAGCCCGGCTTCGTTCATCGCGAAGAGGACCCGGCGCTGTACCGGTTTCAGACCGTCCTCCACCCGCGGGACTGCGCGTTCGAGGATGACGTGCTCGGAATAGGGCATCATGGAGGCGTGCATCACGTCCTCCATATTGCGTTCGAGGATGACGGTATTGTCGACCGTTTCCTTCGGAGTCTTCGACTGTCGGCTCACCTCTTACACCCTCACTTTCTTCGCGAACGCGTCCACTTTGTTGAAGTCGGCGTGCGCGAAAATGTAGTCCTGGCGCCTTGCGGCGTCGTCGCCCATCAGGATCGTCACCATATTCTCGGCTTCGGCGGCGTCCTCGATCCCGACGCGGATCAGCGTGCGGTGGGCGGGGTTCATCGTGGTCTCCCAGAGCAGTTCGGGGTTCATCTCGCCGAGCCCTTTGTAGCGCGAAATGGTATAGGCGGAGCTCTTTTCAAACTGCGCCGTGATCTTCTCGCATTCGGCGTCGTCGTAGGCGAACCACACCTTGCCGTCGGATTTGCGCTCGACGCGGTAGAGGGGCGGCATCCCGATATAGACGTGTCCCTCGAGGATCAGTTCCTTCATATAGCGGTAGAAGAAGGTCAGGAGCAGCGCCCGGATGTGCGCGCCGTCCTGGTCCGCGTCGGCGAGGATGATCACCTTGTCGTAGCGGAGATTGGCGATATTGAAGTCGCGCCCGACCCCCGTCCCGAGGGCGGTGATGATCGAACGGATCTCCTCGTTCGCGAGCAGGGCTTCGAGGCGGCGCTTTTCGCTGTTGACGGGTTTCCCGCGCAGCGGCAGGATCGCCTGAAAATTCCGGTCGCGCCCCTGCTTTGCCGAGCCGCCCGCCGAATCTCCCTAGACGATGAACATTTCGTTTTTCGAGAAGTCGCGCCCGATGCTCGCGGCGAATTTGCCGACCAGCGCCGTGACCTCGAGACTGTTCTTCTGACGGGCGAGGTCGTTTGCCTTCTTGGTCG